>DNVQ01000055.1 GCA_003507475.1 Candidatus Moraniibacteriota bacterium
TGTTTGCAGCTGCGATGATAAACAAGGGCGTGACAACTTTAAAAAATGTCCCACAGATTGAAGAAGTTAATCGTTGGGTAGAAGTTTTGGAAAGTATTGGCGTAAAAGTCGAGCGTAAAGAAAAAACTATTATTCTTACGCCTCCAGCTAAAATTAAAATAGAAAATATTAATGTTGAAGCCGCACAAAAAACCAGAAGTGCTATCATGCTTATCAGCGGTTTAATTAAGAATTCAAAAAAATATTTTATTCCTCAGGCCGGGGGCTGTAAATTGGGAGCGCGCACAATCAAACCGCACCTTTTTGCGATTGAAAAATTTGGCGTGCAAATAAAATCAGTCGATTGTGGATTTGAAGTTAACTCAGAAAACTTTAAGCCTGCTGAAAAAATTGTGCTTTATGAATCAGGAGATACTGTTACAGAAACAGCTTTGATAGCTGCGGCTCAGAGTCTCAGTAAAACTATCATAAAAATGGCGACAGCTAATTATATGGTCCAGGATGTTTGTTTTTTCTTGGAAAAATTGGGAGTAAAAATTAAGGGAATTGGAAATGGCACTTTGGAAGTGACGGGATTGAAAGAAATCAAAAAAAATGTAACTTATGAAATTGGCGAAGATCCAATTGAGGCGATGTTTTTTATTTCCACCGCTATTGTGACCAAAAGCAAATTGACAATTGAAAGATGTCCGATTGATTTTTTGGAGCTTGAGCTTTTGAAACTGGAGAAGATGGGTCAGAAATATAATATTTTAAAAGAATATAAGTCTAAAAATAATAAAACAAATTTAGTAGATATCGAAATGATTCCTTCTAAGTTAACGGCGCCGGAAGATAAGCTCCATGGTTTGCCTTTTCCGGGAATTAATATGGATAATTTGCCATTTTTTGTACCGATTGTGGCTATGGCCGAGGGTCGCACTTTGATTCATGATTGGTCTTTTGAAAACAGAGCGATTTATTTTGTAGATTTGAATAGGCTGGGAGCTAAAATTTCACTTCTAGATCCGCATCGAGTTTATGTAGAAGGACCGATTGAATTTAAGGCGGCTGAAATGATGAGTCCACCGGCTCTTCGTCCAGCGGCGATAATTTTGGTGGCAATGTTGGCTGCGCCTGGTAATTCTGTTTTACGTGATGTGTATTCGATTAATCGCGGTTATGAAAATTTGGAGGAGAGATTGCAAAGTGTGGGAGCGGATATTGAGTTGAGGGATGATGAAGGAAGTCTTGAGATATGATGCAAATACGCAAATGAATGCGGATGATGCGAATATGCGAATTGTAGTATAATTATTATTTATTAATTAGTTAACGAATTAACGAGTTAACGAGTTGGCGATGAATTTGAAAATTTAGGATTTTAGGAATTTTGTGTATTTGTCCTCCTCGCCCTTTGGGAGAGGGGTTGGGGGAGAGGGCTATAAATTTAAAGATAAAAATTAAAAATTGTTTGTTAAATTTATGAAAGAAATAAAACCAGGAAAAGATTATATTGGAGTGGGTGGGGGAGTTTTGATTTTTAATGAAAAGAAAGAAGTCTTGCTTTTGAAGAGAAATGATAATACTAGAAATGAGGCAGGTTATTGGGAGAAGCCAGGAGGAATGGTTGATTATGGTGAAAAAGTAATTATTTCTATGAGAAGAGAAATAAAAGAAGAAGTTAATCTAAATGTAGATATTTGGGGGTATTTGCCTCACACCGATCATATTATTAAAAAAGATGGACAGCATTGGGTGGCTTTTAATTATTTAGCTAATGTAAAATCGGGTAAGCTTAAAAATATGGAACCACATAAGCATGATGAAATAGCGTGGTTTGCGCTAGATAAATTGCCCAAAAAAATTAGTCAAACAACTGTAGAGTCGATTAGGAATTATAAAGAGAAGAGGTATATTAAATTGTAAAATAAGTTTTTAAAGTTCATAAAGTTTATAAGGTTTATAAAGTATAAATTTGAGAATTTATGAATCTAAGAATTTAGGAATTTAAAAAAAGTAAACATTGGTATGTCATTTCGAGCTTGTCGACCGCGTGTCGCCAAAGCTTTAGCGGTGGCACAGAAATCTAACTTTCAATTGGCACTAGATTTCTCCACTTCTAAATTTTTGGGTACAAAAATTTATTCGGTCGAAATGACAACATCGCAGGTATGTTAAAATACTAATATTCTAAAACACTAACATGCAAAAATATTACGAAGCCATAGAAATGTTTCACAAGAAACATAAGATGAAGGGAACCAATAACGAAGAAATGGGTTTTCGTTTGAATTTAATGACGGAAGAATTGGGAGAATTGGCACAGGCCGTAACGAAGGGAAAGCCAAAGAAAGATTTTATAGAAGAAAATGTGGATTTGTTTAATTTGATAATAGGGAATATGATTAGCACTGGAGTGACTCTGGAGGAATTTGATAAGATTTTTTGGAAGAAATGGGAAAAGATAATGAATCGAAAAAAGAAAAAGGTAAATGGGAAGTTTAGGGTGTCCGATTTCAAAAAATAATATTCAATGTCTATCTTCCTCCTCCCCTTTGACCGCGTGTCGCCCTAGCTTTAGCGGTGGCGCAAGGGGAGGATAGGGAGGGGTTAGGAGCTTAAAAAGAAACCCCCTCTGTCCTATCGGACATCTCCCCCTTGAGTACAAGGTGGAGAGGAAAAAATAGTTAATTCGTAGAGAAAAAAGCATGTTTATAAAAAAAATTGGAATAGATTTGGGCACGGCTAATGTAGTAGTTTTTGTGCCAGGAAAAGGAATAGTGGTAAATGAGCCAAGCGTGGTGGCTGTTTCACTTTTGGATAATAAAGTTTTAGCAGTGGGAAATGAGGCCAAAGAAATGATTGGAAGAACGCCTGATACCATTGTGGCTATCAAACCTCTCAAAGATGGAGTAATTGCGGATTATCGAGTAACTGAAGCGATGCTAAAATATTTTATCGGAAAAGTGAGCGGTAAATTTCGCATGTTTAGACCGGAAGTTATGCTTTCAGTACCGGCGGGAATTACTTCAACCGAAAAGAGAGCCGCCATTGATGCTGCGATAAAAGCGGGAGCAAAATCGGCTTACGTAGTTAAGGAACCTATCCTAGCGGCTATCGGAGCAGAAATTCCTATCCATGAGCCTCAAGGGAGCATGATTATTAATATTGGGGGAGGAACAAGTGAAGTAGCGGTAATTTCTCTAGGGGGGATTGTATCGGCTTGTAGCGCGCGAGTAGGAGGAAATAAATTTGATAATGCAATTGCTGATTATATAAAAAGAAAGCATGGTTTGGCTATCGGCGATAGAACAGCCGAAACAATTAAAATTAAAATTGGTTCCGCTTTGGCACAAGTAAAAGAAGATTATATGGATATTAAAGGAAGAGACTTGTCAGGAAGACTTCCAAAAACAATTAGAATTTCTTCCAATGAAGTAACGGAAGCTTTGCAAGATGAACTTAGAGAAGTAATCAATGCAATTAAAAAAGTTTTACAAGACACCCCTCCTGAATTAGCCGCTGACATAATGGATAAAGGGATGATTCTTTCGGGTGGAGGAGCGTTGTTGCGCAATTTAGACAAATTAATTTCTAAAACAATCGATGTCCCTTGCTATGTGGCAGAAGATCCTCTTTTTTGCGTAGCCAGAGGAACAGGAAAGGCATTGGATAATTTGGATATTTACAAAAGAACATTAGCAAGTTCTAGATAAATTTAGTTTTACATGTTTGAAAAATTATATGAATAGTGCCTAATTATTTTTACATAAAAACTTATCAAACAGAGCCTCCTCCTCTTTGAAGGGGAGGACTGAGGAGGGGTTAGAATCAAAGTGCAAAATGAAACCCCCTCTCTAACTCTCCCCCTTGAGTACAAGAGGGAGAGGATAAGAGGTATTACTTTCGAGGAGGAGGGTAAACGTATAAATTATAAGAATTATGAAAATAGGAATTGATGCCTCTCGGGCATTTCTCAAAAAAAGAACCGGTATCGAAGAATATAGTTATCAGGTGATAAAAAATTTACGAGAAAAATTAAAAGATGCCGAGGTGGTTCTTTATATAAGGCCGGGTGAAATTAACTCGGGCATTAATAATTTTAAAATTCCTAAAAATTGGAAAATAAAAAAAATAAGATGGGTTCGATTTTGGACTCAAATAGGTCTCTCTTTAGAAATGTTATTGCATCCGGTGGATGTTCTTTTTATTCCTGCCCATACGGTTCCCCTAATTCATCCTTCTCAAGTTGGGGTTGGAAAATTATTGAAATTTTTTTACGGAAAAGATAGAGAATTTAAAACAGTAGTGACAATTCATGGTTTAGAATATGAGTTTTTACCAGAAGCCTATTCTTTTTGGGAAAGATTTTATATGCGCTTGATTATTAGAAAATCTTGCCGTTCGGCCGAAAATATAATTTCTGTTTCATTTAATACCAAAAATGATTTAATCGAGTTGTATAAAATTCCAGAAAACAAAATAGAGGTTATTTATGAGGGATGTTCTTTTTATGAAAATCAAGTTAAAAATAAAATTGTTAATCATACGGCAAATGAAGACGTCTTAGAAAAATATCAGTTAAAAAATGTGAAGTATCTTTTGTTTTTGGGCAGAATAGA
>DNVQ01000022.1 GCA_003507475.1 Candidatus Moraniibacteriota bacterium
TGACAAAGTTTCTTAACGCTCTTCTCGAGTTGATTTATTAAATTTTATCCGTAAAGTGTGGAACCTGTATTTGATATATATTTAATTTAAAGCCCGCAAAGCGGGCAAGACAGAAACCCTCAGCATGACTGGTGGTTTTTTGTTTGAATAAATATTTTTGGTTTACAAATACTGTGATATATTTAAAATATAAATTTTAATTTAAACATTGTAAAAATATGCACACCCCCGATCCAATTATAGAAATAGAAAATATAGCAAAAAAGGCAGATATAAAATTGATCCATTATAGGGATTCAGTATTGCATCGTTTCCCGCTATTATTTTCTTTTTTAGCTATTTTTAGTACTGCCTCGATTCTTTATGGTTTTGAATTAATTATCAGCAGAATTCAATTTTTTCAGAATTACCCAGTGATTTTAATTCTTGGCGGAATAGGAGTCTTATTTTTTACTGGAATGCTTTATAAATCCTTGGGAAAAGTTTAATAAAATTTATATCTCTTTTCTTGGTTATTACTTGATTGTTTTTTATTGAGTAAGGCTATTGATTTTTTATTGTTTTTCGAGTATATTGCAAGGAAGGCAAATCGTTGTTTTTGGATATTAATAGGTGCAAATGCAATCGTCATTAATTCAAGAGGGGGTTATTATGACTGATAATGGAAAATCTTTAAGATTTGAAATTACAATCAAGAAGAATGATAAGGGTGTGCCTGAAGTTGTTATGTCGACAGAGGTAATTAGAAGCGATGGCTCTCCTGGTAAAATAGGTACGGATATTTTCTCGCTTACTGAAAATTTAGAACATGCCCTAAAGATTCTCAGAGGGAGAGTGGGCCAAAATGTTTGCGGAATGTTTTTGGATATTATGACCTGATGTGACCAGACAAAGTTTTATTAAAAACAAAAAATCTTTTAGGAATAACATTTTCCTAAAAGATTTTTTATTTGGTAGAGAATTTTAATTGTTTTGTTTCATGATACGTAACTTCTCACTGACCCCTATAAAAACAGGTCTGTCTTTGCGAGGTGGTACTCCACCGTGGCAATCCAGGAATATATAGATATCTATGATTTATGATTTTCTGGACTGCCACGTAATTTGAGAGTACCCCAGTTAGCCAACGGGGTAAACTCAAATTACTCGCAGAGACGGGTAAAAAAAGATACAAAAGGGGTCAATGAGGAGTTACCATGATACATGTTTTATGTTTTATAATTTCGTGTTATTATTTATTTATATGGAAAATAAAATAGTGATCTATACCGATGGCGGTTCGCGAGGTAATCCTGGACCAGCTGGAATTGGTGTTTGGATAGAAACATTAAATAAAAAATACGGAGAGTGTATTGGAATAAAAACAAACAATGATGCCGAGTACGAGGCATTGATTTTTGGTCTGAAAAAAGTTAAGGCTTTATTGGGAAAAGTTAAGGCCAAGCAGTTTGAAGTAAATTGTTTCTTGGATAGTGAACTTGTAGTAAAGCAACTTAATCATGAATATAAATTAAAAGAAGAAAGAATTCAGAAATATTTTATAGAAATTTGGAATTTAATGTTAGATTTTAAAAAAGTAACTTTTAGCCATGTTTTTCGTGAGAAAAATACCGTAGCAGACGGGATGGTGAATGAAGCACTAGATAAGGGGTGTAAGCAAGCTAGCTTGCTGTAGTTATGAATTATGAATCATGTATTATGAATTAAGATTTGTAAATTATGGAAAACGAAAAAACAAAGATAAAATCGTTTACGGATTTGAATGCCTGGAAGGAAGGGCATAAATTAGTTTTAATGATTTATAAAATTACAAAATCTTTTCCTGAAGATGAAAAATTTGGGTTAGTTTCGCAAATGAGAAGATGTGCAGTTTCTATTACATCAAACATCGCAGAAGGCTTTAGTCGTAGGGGAAATAAAGAAAAGATTCAATTTTATTATATTGCAGCAGGATCCATTACGGAATTACAAAATCAATTATTAATCAGTAGAGATACAAATATTTTAGATAATTTAAAATTTCAAGAAATAGCAAAACAAACAACCATAGTTCAAAGAATAATAAACGGTTTAATAAAATCAACAAAATCTATAAATTTTAATCATAATTCATAATTCTTGAATCATAATTCTTAAATAAAATGAAAAAGAGAAAAAAAATAATCATTTGGATAATAATACTTACACTGTTAGGGGGAGGCGCTTTTTATTATTTCAAACCTAAAAAAGTCGAGCCGGAATATGTGACTGAAAAGTTAGCAAAGGCTGATGTAATGCAATCTGTTTCAGTGACAGGAGAAGTGACTGATATTAGTCGAAGTGATTTAACTCCTGAAATAAGCGGAGTAATAGAGGAGCTGTATGTAGAGGTTGGAGACAAGGTCAAAAAGGGACAAAAAATTGCTAAAATAAATGATACTGTGCTTAGGTCTCAACTAGACGAAGCGATGATCGCTTTGCAAATTCAACAAGAACAATTAGATTTAAAAAGGAGAAAATGGGATACATACGGACCAGAGGAGAAAACGGCCGCCAAATTGGCAGTAGAGAGCGCCAGAGCAGCTACCTGGACCATTCAAAAACAACTTAAAAAAAATATAGTTTATGCCCCAACAGATGGCTTGGTGATAAAGAAATATTTAGAAGAGGGTGAAATGGCTTCGGTCGCTTCTCCAATTGTTACCATTTCCGGAGAAAAAGGTTTTGAGATAAAGGCTGATATTCCTGAATCGGATATTGATAAAGTAAAGATAGGACAAAAAGGAGAGGCTACTTTTGATGCTTTTGATTCTGATGAAATTTTTTATTTTAACGTTTCAGAAATAGAACCAGCAGCCACTATTATTCAAGACGTGGTTTATTATAAAGTGACTTTTAAAATGGAAAAGGAAGACAGCAGGATAAAATCTGGAATGAGCACAGACATTGATATTTTGACTTCAGAAAGAAAAAATGTTTTGGCAGTTTCCAATCAAGCAGTAAAAAATGATGAAGGTAACAGATATGTAGAAGTTTTAGAAATGAAAGATGAACAAAAAACAACCAGAAAAGTAGATGTAAAAATAGGGTTAAGGGGAGATAATGGAATGACTGAGATTATTTCAGGATTAAATGAGGGAGATGAAGTGGTGGCGTTTACGAAGGAGTAGTTTGGGAATTTATGAATCTAGGAATTTATGAATTTGGGAACGTATGAGTTGAAGACGTGAGAATTGAGAATTTGGAAATCTAAGATTGAAAGTTTATGAGTAAAAATAAAATACAATCTTTTGAAGATTTAATTGTTTGGCAAGAAGGACATAAGCTCATTATTTCTGTATATAAAATTACGAATAATTTTCCGCAAAGCGAAGTTTATGGGCTCACTAATCAAATAAGAAGATCTGCTGTTTCAGTTACTTCAAATATAGCAGAGGGATTTGGTAGGAAAGGTTATAAGGAGAAATTACAATTTTATTATTTATCTTTAGGTTCAATTTCTGAATTAAGAAATCAAATATTAATTGCTAGAGATATAGGATATTTATCAAAAGAAGATTTTGATATGATTTTAGGGCAAATTAATTCTACTCACAAACTTCTTAATTTATTTATATCTAAAACAAAAACATTTTTAACTTCATAATTTATCTAATTTTTAGTTAAGCTTTTATATTATAAATTATATATATTCGCGTATTTNNTTATTGGATAGACCCACAAGCGGAGATTATCTTTTAGAAGGGAAAAATACTCGAGACTTTAGCGATAATATGTTGGCTGAAACCAGAAATAGTAAAATTGGTTTTGTTTTTCAAACTTTTAATCTTTTGCCCAGAACCAGCGTATATGAAAATGTAGAATTGCCTCTTTTGTATAATAGAAATATTAGTAGTAAGGTTAATAAGAAAAGAATTACAGAAGCCCTTGCCGCTGTGGGCATGGAACACCGTACGAATTATCTTTCTAATCAGCTTTCCGGAGGAGAAAAGCAAAGAGTAGCTATTGCCAGAGCGTTGGTAACTGATCCGGAAATAATTTTTGCCGACGAGCCTACGGGAAATTTGGATTCTAAAAGCGGGATTCAAATAATGCAAATTTTACAAAAATTAAATGATGAGGGGCATACTATTATTTTAGTAACACATGAAACTTTTACCGCGCAACATGCCAAAAGAATTTTAAATGTAAAAGATGGCAGGATTATTTCGGATGATATTGTTAAAGACAGAAGGAGGGCGGTGGAAGGAGAACTGCTTAAATAATTTTCAAATTATTTAAGTAATGACAAAATTCCAATTACAAATGTCAAATAAATGCTAAAATGCTAAAATGACAAATGTATAATTTTTTAATTTGGATTTAGGATTTTATTTGGAATTAGTAATTTGATATTTGGAATTATTATTCCATAATGTTTTTCAGATAAGATTTAAATGCTGTACAACTATAAATTAAAGATGATTTAATAAAATGAATTTTTTAATTCCCATAAAAATTTCTTTCAAAAATTTGATGGCGGCTAAGTTCCGTTCTTTTTTGACTATTTTGGGAATTATTATCGGCGTAGCCTCGGTGATTATTATTTTTGCAGTGGGCCAAAGCGCTCAAGAATTAATTTTGGATCAAATTAGGGGAGTGGGTTCAAATTTAATCGGAGTATTGCCGGGAGCTTCCAAGGAAGATGGTCCGCCGGCAGCGGCGATGGGAGTGGTGGTAACAACTTTGAAATATGATGATTTTCTTGAGATAAAAAAAACTAAAAATGTTACCGGAGTAGTGGCGGGCGCGGCCTATGTTACTGGAATGGGAACAGTGGAAAGGGATGATGAAGAATTGGGGATGTCTTTTACGGGGGTGACCTCAGCTTATCCGGAAGTAGAAAGCACAGAGGTGGCTCAAGGAAGATTTTTTACCGAGGAAGAGGAAACTAATTTATCCAGAGTGGCTGTTTTGGGAGTGACGGCAGCTAAAGATTTGTTTGGGGATGACAACTCGATTGGAAAAAAAATAAAAATTAATGATTATAAATTTACGGTAATTGGAATTTTGAAGGAAAGAAATTCAGCTGGCTTTGGGGTAGCTAGTCAAGATGAGGCCATTTTTGTTCCTATTTTTACGGCGCAAAAATTATTGTTGGGCATAAATCATGTCGGATACGTGAGATTAAAAATTGATACAGTGGAAAATATTCCTATTGCCAAAAACGATGTAGCTGTAAAATTAAGAGATCTTCATGATATTGATGATCCTAGCGATGATGATTTTTCAGTTCGCGATCAAGCCTCCGCCATGGAGCTGGTGGGCACCATTACAAATGCTATGCGATATTTTCTTTTAGCCGTAGGAACGATTTCTTTGATTGTGGGCGGAGTGGGTGTGATGAATGTGATGTTAATTGCGGTTAGTCAGAGAATAAAAGAAGTTGGACTTCGCAAGGCGGTGGGAGCAAGAAATATTGATGTGATGATCCAATTTTTAATCGAGTCAGCGACCATTTCTTTTTTTGGCGGTGCAATTGGTATAATTTTTGGAATTACTGTTTCTTTTCTGGCATCGGTGATTATTAACTCCATGGGATACAACTGGAAATTTTTAATATCAATAGACTCCATAATCGTAGCAGTGGTTGTTTCAGTTTTGATTGGAATAATTTTTGGATTATACCCAGCATTAAAGGCAGCCAAGATTAGTCCTATGGAAGCGTTGAGATATGAATAAATATATAACTCGAATTTTTGATTAAAGAATTGAATTTGGGAGTAAGGAAATCACAATAACCAAATCATAAGTGACAAATAATAATCAAATTACAATAATCAATTATGATAAATAAAAATAGACAAATAAAAAATCATAAATTTGATTTGGAGGATAGGACATTGGAATTTGCAAAAAGAATTATTAGAATGTGCAAGGTTCTTCCTAATAATACTGTGAACTTTAAACTAATTGATCAAATTATACGTTCTGCCGGATCTATCGGTGCAAATTATAGAGAAGCCAATGATTCATTGAGTAAAAAAGATTTTTTAATGAGAATGAAAATAGCTCGTAAAGAATCCAAGGAGACAGAATTTTGGTTGAATTTAATTATAGAAGCTAATAAGGATATGGAATTAAAAATAAATAATTTATTAGTTGAATCAATTGAAATAAAGAAAATATTGTCTTCAATTATAATTAAATCAGAATAGGGAAATAAACAGTTTGTTTATTGAAGTTTGATTTGNNGTGATTTTGATTTTATCTTTGGGAAATGGTCTGAAAAATTTTGTAGTTGCCCAGGTGGAAAGTTTTGGAACAGATATAGTTCAAATAGAAGTTAAAACTCCCAATACTGCCCATATGTCTTCGGAAAATGCCAGCTCCATGACAGGCGGAATGCAGATAACAACCCTGAAGCTAGATGAGATAGAAGATGTGGCAAAATTATCTAATTTAGGGTCCTGGTATGGGGGGATATTGAGCCAGCAAATTACTAATCGCAATGATGAGAATGAGCAGACTTATATTTTTGGAGTTACTGCTGGGATGATGGAGGCCGATGGGGGAGCTGAATTGGAAAGTGGAAGTTTTTTTATGGAAGAAGATGGTAGGGATTTAAAGCAGGTCGCAGTTTTGGGAAGTAAAATAAAAGAAATATTTTTTCCCGGTGAGGACGCAGTGGGCCAAAGCATAAAAATAGGCGGTAAAAAATATAAGGTAACTGGAGTATTAAAAGAGAGAGGCTCAACAGCGGGATTTTCTTTTGATGAGGTTATTTTTATTCCGGTAGAAACTTTGCAGAGAAAAATAATGGGTATTGATCATATTCAATTTGCAATTTTTAAAGTAAAAAATATGGATTTGGTGGAGCAGACCATGGAAGAGATGCGGGTAATTATGCGAGATAAGCATGAAATAGAGTATGACAATGAAGAAGATAAAAAAGATGGCATTGATGATGATTTTGCGGTGATGTCGATTGCGGAAGCGCGGGAAATGTTGGAAAAAGTATTCGGTACAATTAACATATTGTTAATTTGCTTAGCCTCAATCTCGCTGGTAGTAGGAGGAGTGGGAATAATGAATGTAATGTATGTGGCAGTTACGGAAAGAACCCAGGAAATCGGTTTAAGAAAATCGGTGGGGGCGAGAAATATTGATATTTTGTGGCAATTTATATTTGAATCCATTTTTCTAACTCTCTTAGGGGGAGTGATTGGAATAATTATCGGTATATCTTTTTCTGAGCTAATTACTTATATTATTAGTACATATGGTTATGATGTAGAGTTTAAGGTGACTGGATATTCTGTATTGGTAGCGGTGGGATTTTCGATGGTTGTAGGATTGATTTTCGGATTTTATCCTGCCCGCAAAGCCTCGCAACTAACCCCTGCCGAAGCACTTCGTAAGGAGTAGGAAAGAAATTTTTTTAAGATAATATATTTTGCGATGGCAGGCGGGCCTGCCCGCAAAGCCTCATCCCTTACTCCCGCAGAAGCATTGCGAAAAGAATAGTTACGATCATTGCAATGCTAGTGCGTTTGGGCATTTTGTGGTATAGTAAATTAAATTAAAAATTCTAATAAAATAAAAAATAAATATGCAAAATAAAAAATTATTAGCTATTTTTGTAATCGCTTTTTTTACTGTGTCTTTTGGGTTGCTGTATTTTTTTGTTGTCAATAAGATGACAGATAAGTCAGGTTTGAAAAATAATAAACCTGTTAATTCGGAGAAGTTGACTTGCCAATATGCTTCTGATGATGAAGCATATGTTGAGGCCACAAAAAAACCGGACATAGCCATATGTGATTGCATAAAAGATAAGGAGAAGATTAATTCTTGTAGGGAAATGGCTATGAATAATGAGCTATACTCACAAGCTATTGGGCAATATGATCCAAAGATATGTGAAAATATATCAGTAGATGAAATAAGGAAATCTTGTTTGTCAGCAACTTCAGATGCCGTATCTTATATGAAGAAAAATGATCCGTTAAGATTGGCTAATATTTATAAAAATGTTCATAGTGAAAACGCAATAGCGGAATTTGAGGGACTTGTATCTTCTGATTCTGAAAATATCGAAAACTTTTTTAGTTTGGCTATGGCTTATGCGGAAAAAGGTTTAAGTGAACAACAGCAAGGAAGGGAGCGATCTCAATATTTAGATAAGGCTTTTGAGACCATAAATAAGGCAAAGGAGATTGATTTAAATAATTCTGAAGTTTATAGAATAGAGGCTTACATTTATGAAATTAAGCCTGACCTTGATAAGGCTTTGGAGATGTATGACAAATCCATAAAATTAGATAACAATAATATCTTGGCTTATATTGGAAGAGCGCATGCTAATGAGATGAAGGGAGCTTTGCATCTTGCTTTGGATGATTTAAAAAAAGCAGCTGAATTGGATAAGGATAAAAAAGAAATTTCTATTTATTCAAGATTATGTAATTTAGAATCAAGTAGGACTGATTTAATTGGGGAAGCTAAGAGAAATTGTGAAATAGTTATAGGATTAGAATCAATTGATGTAATTTCCAAATCACTAGCGTATCAAGTATTGGGGGATATATATGTGGATGATAAAAAATTAGATGAAGCCACTAGTTATTTTCTGAAGGCTAAGGCGATGACTCCCAATGATGCTAGTATTTATGTTTCAATGGCAAAATTGAGGATGCTGCAATTAAATTATATTGAAGCTGAAAAGCAAATTGAAAAAGCTATAGATATAAATCCAACTAAATCAAGTTCTTATTTGGTGTTGGCTAAAGCACTGATAATGCAAAAAAAATACGATGAAGCAATTGCAGTTGCCAATAAAGGATTGTCTTTGGTAGATGAGGACGTTTCTTTGCTTGAGTCTAATAAGGCGGCCTTAAAAAGAGATTTATACTACATTATTTCAGCTACATATAATGAAAGAGGTGATAAAGATAATGAAATGAAATTCGAAGAAATGGGAAATAACGTTATGAAAAGTAATTAATCAAATTTAATATATGAAAAAAATATCAAAAAATAATTATCTTGCCATATTGGCAATCATATTTTGTTTTTTTGTTAACATTCAGCATGTAAAAGCAGTCACCGTAACAGAGGCAACAGCAGCTAAGACTTGTACTTGGAATTGGATAAGGAATATATGCGCTACTAGCGGGCCAACTGATCCTTATCCCACATTTGAAACTAGTGGTGGTTGCCCTTCTGGATCCTACTGGCATTCTGATAAGGTTCAAGATTCTTGTACTGGAGAAAGGAGATGCGGCAATAGTGGAATCTGGACTGGAAAAACATATACTATCCCAGCTACTTATAATTGTACTTATATTAGCGGTGCAAATTATGGAGGATGCACTGGAAATTATTCAGCGGCCTATAAATATGTGAGTAGTTATAATTATAGTACGGTATCAGGAAGTAGCTGTTCTGACGGTTCTTATGGGCCAGTAGCTTGCAAAGAGGATGGAGCTTGCGGTTCCAGAAGTCAGGTTTTTAATTCAAATGTTACTAACTGGCCAACTACAGAATGGTGTTCTGTTGGTACACCAAGTTTTCCGAATGGAACTCCCTTAACATTTCCAGGTCAAGGTGAGGTCACTGTTAACTGGAGTTGTTTGGGAATTGGAGCTTCTCATGTTGACGCAACTAATTGTCATACTGGAAGAAAACTTGCTAATCCAAGTGTTGATTTAAAAATAGATATTGGAAATGGGCCATCAAATGGGCCTGTTCTTCCTAACCGAGATAATGGAGATAATTTAGACATGTATTGGGTAGTTACTCCTAATGCTTCTGGGGTAACAACTTATTGCGACAAATCTGGTAATTCATGGGGTGGTGGACAGATAGTCCCCCTCAAAGGATTGATTGATAGTGACAACGATGTGCCTCTTCCCTCGGGCACTTATCCAATTAATAATTCATCTTATTCTTTAACTTGTCATAATAGCAACGGAAATGGTGAAGTAAATTCTAATTCAGTTGTTGATTCAGTTTTGGTTTCTGTGTATTGTAATGATACCCCGCCTGCATATAATACATGTAGCAAGGAATGTGGAACGGGATGGCAAACATGTTCAGATAAGAATAATAGATGCGTGGAATCAATATGCCCTGGTAGAAATTGCAATACCGAGCCTTGTCCAATAACAAGTGAATGGAGGGAAGTGAAACCTTAAAAATAAAAAGCATTTACCTTGAACTGTACCCCAAAAAGCGGACACGAAAGTGTCCGCTTTTTGTATATGTTAAAATATAATTGATTAACTAAAAAAATATGAGTAAAAAAACATTCACTCCAAAACAAATCAGAGAATTGCAGAGAATGATAAATTTATCAAGAATATTTTTGGTATTATTTTTATTTATGTTATTATATTAAAAAATAAGAAGAAGCTTAAAAAATAATATCTTACAAGGAGGAGAAGATATGAGCGAGAGTAATTATGCTGATTTTTATCTTTTGGCGGAAGCAAGCGAAGTTGATAGAATTGTGCTTCGTGATGTTTGTAGGGTGGCTTTGATTTTAATNNTTTTAATTGATTTTTTAAGGGGTTGAGTGTAGAATTTAAATAAGTGAAAATAAAGATAAAATATGGATAAATTTGAATCTGTACAATATAGGGTTTCAATAGCTCTGAAGATAATGATGGGCTTTTTAGTTTTAATCAGCGCCTTCAGACAAGAGCTTTTTTTAACCTCAACTTCATTGATAGTTTTATTTTTTTCTTTTCTCCCGACTATTGTTAGTAAGAATTATCGCATTCGATTGCCGATTGAGATTGATTTTGTCATAACAGTATTACTTTATTTGCACTTTTTTTTGGGAGAATACAATCATTTTTATGTAAAAATTTCTTGGTGGGATATATTTTTGCATTTTGGAAATAGTGTGATTTTGGGATTTTTAGGTTTCATTTTGGCTTATTCTTTGCTGCTTACCAGCAAGATGTCCACTAAGCCAATTTTGGCCTCTCTCTTTGCCTTGTCTTTTTCGGTTTTCATAGGGGTTCTCTGGGAGATATTCGAATTTTTGATGGATTATTTTTTTGGTTTTACGATGCAAAAAAGCGGGATAGTAGATACTATGACAGACTTGATGATGGATGTAACTGGTGCAATGACAGTGAGCGCGGCGGGATTTTTTTATATGAAAAAGAAAAAAGACGGAATTTTTAATCGATTAATAAAAAAGTTTTTACAACATAAGTATAGAGATTAATTATTATGAAACATTGTTTATAATTTCCAAAAATCTCTCCCGGGTTGTCATTCCGGAAAGTATAATTTCTCGGCGAGTTTAAGAGCCGTAAGAAATTAACTTATCCGGAATCTCTTCTGGAATGACAAAAAAGTAACATTTAAATTTTTACAATTGAATTATGAAAGAAATTATAAAAAATAAAATTACAGAAGCAGTGAATGAAATGATTTCAAAAAATGAAAATTATTCCGATTTTGAGTTGGGTGATTTAAATTTTGAGATAAGTTTTACCAAGGATGAAAAATTTGGAGATTGGTCTTCCAATATTGCCATGATTTTGGCTGGGAGACTAAGGATGAATCCTTTTGAATTGGCTCAAGAAATTGCCCAATTATTTAGAACTGAAAATAATATTGAAAAAGTGGAAGCAGTTGCGCCAGGTTACATTAATTTTTATTTGTCTAAAGAATATTTTTCTAATGTTGTTGGTGAGATTTTGAAAAAATGTGATGATTGGGGTAAAATAGATGATTTAAAAGGAAAAGTTTTTTTAGCTGAACATACAGATCCTAATCTTTTTAAAGAATTTCACATAGGCCATGTTATGACAAATACTATTGGAGAATCTTTGGGAAGAATTGCACAGTTTGCTAACGCAGAGGTTAAGCAAGTTACTTTTCAAGGAGATGTGGGTTTGCATGTGGCTAAAACTTTATGGGGTATGAAAGAGCTCAATGCAGAATTGCCAGACGAAGAGAGTGATGTTTGGGCAAAGCAAGCTTTTTTGGGTAAATGTTATGCTTGGGGAGAAAAAAATTATTCACAAGAAGATAATAGCAATGTAAAAAATGAAATTATTGCAATAAACAAAGCTGTATACTCAAAAGAAGATGAAGTTCAAAACAAAATTTATAAAACAGGAAAGGAATGGAGTTTGAAATATTTTGAAGAGATTTATAAAATTTTAGGATCAAATTTTGACCATTATTTTCTAGAAAGTGAAACATTTGAAGATGGAAAAAGAATTGTAGAAGAAAATTTGAATAAAGTATTCAAGGAATCGAATGGCGCTATAATTTTTCCGGGCAGTGAATACGGGCTGCATGATAGAGTTTTTATTAACTCAGAAGGATTGCCAACTTATGAAGCTAAAGATATAGGGTTGTTTTATAATAAATGGAAAAAATACAATCCTGACATATCTTTAACTATTACAGGAGGAGAGCAGAAGGAATATTTTCAAGTCGTTAAAAAAGCTGCTGGTATGATAAATAAGGAATGGGAAGAAAAAACTATTCATATAGCACATGGCACCCTGAGACTTAAAAGTGGAAAAATGTCATCAAGAAAAGGTGAGATTGTGCGGGCTAAAAAATGGATAGAAGATACTGCTGATATTATATTAAAAAAGATGAAGGAGAATAATGTGTCAGACAATAAAGAGGCTGATGCAAAAAAAATAGCTATTGCTGCAATAAAATATTCAATCCTAAAGATTATGGCTGGAAAAGACATTGTTTATGATGAGGAAAAATCAATTTCTTTTGAAGGGGATAGTGGTCCATATTTGCAGTACTCTTACGTAAGAGCTAATTCTATTTTGAATAAATTGAGTGGTTATGTTATTGGTGATTTTAAAAAAATCAATTTAAGAAGCGGAGATGTGCCAAGGATTGAGAAAATGTTAGTGAAATTTCCCGAAATAGTGTCCAAATCGTTAAGTGAGTATTCTCCTCATGTTGTGGCTAATTATTTGCACGATTTATCTGCTGAGTTCAATTCTTTTTATGCTAATACTAAAATAGCAGATGAGAAAAACGTAGATTATAAAAATAATGTGGCTTTGACAGAGGCTTTTAGAATGACTTTAAAAAACGGACTTTATCTTTTGGGAATTGAGGCAGTGGAAAAAATGTAGTGGGTTAGTTTATAAAGTTTACCCTGTTAAATAATTAAAAATTTAACTGGGTGAATAAGGTTTTTAAAGTTTATAAAGTCAAAATTATGAATTTATAAATGTATGAATTCAAAAGATACAAGAGACGAATTGTGATGTATTTGTACAGACGAGGCAATGCCTCGTCTCTACGGACGACAGATAAAATCAAATTGTTATTATGTTAAAATGCTAATATGTTAAAGTGTTTAGTATGACCAAATATATTTTAAATTCAGGTAATGTAAAAAAATTTCCAGAAAAAGAAAAAAAGTTTGTCAATGAAATGTTGAATGATTTTAAACCTGGCGATGAAGTGAAAATTTTATATTGTTTCTTCGCTCAGCCGAGAGAAGTTTGGGAAATAAAATATGAAAAATACAAAGAAAGATATAATAAATTGGTAGGTTTAGATTTTAAATTGAAGCCTGAATTGGCTTTTCCAGAAAAATTTGAAGAGCAGATCAGATTAAATGATATAATTTTTATTTTAGGTGGAGATGATCATCTTTTGCAATTTTGGTTGAGACAATTTAATCTTCCTAAGATTTGGGATGGCAAAATAGTAGCTACAACCTCAGCTGGAACGGACGCATTGGTAAATTCATTTTGGACTTTTGATTGGCGGAAAAGCATGGATGGATTAAATATTTTGCCGATTAAATTTATTCCTCATTATAAATCTGAAACTTATGGTGCAGATGATCCTCGCGGTCCGATTGACTGGGAAAACGCTTATCAAGAACTCTCTGACTATGGAGATAAAAACTTGCCGATTTACGCTTTAGAAGAAGGAGATTTTGTCGTTATTAGGCAATAAAATTTTGAAAAATACTTAATTCATGATTCTTGATACTACTAAACTAATAACCTAATCAACTACTTAACTAAGATATGTTCGAACGAACTAAAAATTTAAATCTTTCCGTAATTAAGCAGATGGAATTGCGTGCCTCCAAATATCCTGATGTGATTTCTTTGGCGCAAGGCGTGCCAAATTTTGATACGCCAGAATGTATTAAGAGAAGAGTGGAGCTGGCTCTAAAAAGAGGAATAGTGGCCAAATATTCATTGTCTCCTGGAATTTCCGAGCTTCGAGAATTGATTGAAATGAAATTGGCTCAGGATAACATGTTTTATGATTGGGAAAAAGAGATTTTGATTACTGCTGGATCAATTGAGGGCATTACGGCCACAATTTTAGCGCTTACTAATCCGGGAGATGAAGTAATTATTCCTCAGCCTACTTATACATCTTACAGGGAGGTAATAACTTTGGCTGGTTGCACGCCGGTTTTCGTTTCGTTGGACGAAGAAAAGGGTTGGGCTTTTGATTTGGAAAAATTTAAGCAGGCGATTACTCCTAAGACTAAAGCTATCTTTTATTGTAATCCCAATAATCCTACAGGGACGATTTATTCTGAGGAACAGTTGAGGGGATTGGCAAAGCTGGCCGAGGAGCATGATTTATATTTGATTTCAGATGAAGTTTATAAGGATTTTCTTTTTGAGAAAGAGCAAAAGATTTTTAGTTTGGCGGAAATTCCTGAATTGAGAAAAAGAGTGATTAGGCTTTTTAGTTTCTCCAAATCTTATGCGATGACTGGCTGGCGAGTGGGATATTTGCATAGTGATGAAAGTGTCATTAAAGAAATTCTCAAAGTGCATGATTCTTTGGTGACTTGCGCGCCGGTCATTTCTCAATTCGGAGCGATGGGAGCTTTGGAGATGGGGGACAAAGATTTGATAGAAATGAATGAAGAATACAGCCAAAGAAGAGATTTAATTTGCAAACACTTGGACGAACTATCACATGTTTTTTCTTATGTTCGACCGGAGAGCGCTTATTTTGTTTTTCCAAAAATACTTTTAGATAAGATTGATTATGCGGATGATGAGCACAGTGGAAGCTTGTCTTGGAAATTTGCTCTGAATTTATTGGAAAAAACTCAAGTGGCAGTAGTGCCAGGAGTAGCTTTTGGACCAAATGGAGAAAATCATATCCGGATGAGTTTTGGCAGAAGTGAGGAGGATATAAATAAAGCATTTGGGAGGATGAAAAGATTTTTTGGTTAATCATGATGCAAATACGCGAATGAATGCGAATGCTGCGAACATGCAAATTTACAATTGTTGTATTGCTATATTGTTAAATTGTCATGTTGTTAATGTTAAATTGTGAATTTTGTATAATAAATATTGCATGATTCATAATTCATGATACTTAATTCGTTTAATCTACAATCCAATAAACTATAAATCTACTGCGCTAAAAAACTAAAAAGCTAATTACTAAAGCTAATCACTAATAAAAATGAAAAAAATATTTAAAATTATACTTCAATATTATTTAAAATTTATAACCAAGCTTGTTTTATTGATTCATCGACCAACTGTTATTGCAATCAGTGGCAGTGTCAATAAATCATTTTTTCGTGATGAGATAAAAAAAGTTTTAGCTGAGCAGGGAAAGACGGTGCGAGCTAATCCTAAAAATTTTAATACTGAAATCGGCTTACCCTTAGCAATTCTAAATATCGAAAGCGGTTATAATTCTTATCGCAGGTGGCTGCCAGTCCTTGCGAGTGCAGCTAAAGCAATTTTTCAAAAGAATTTTCCCACATATTTAGTTTTAGAATTGGGTGTGGCGCAAAGAGGGGATATGCGTTATTTGTTTTCAATTGTGAAGCCTCAGGTAGCAATAGTAACAGAAATTACTCAGCGTTATATAGAGTCTTTTTCGGGAATGGATAAGCTTATGGGTGAATATATTTATTTGGCGAAGAATGTCAAGAAAGGCGGAAAGCTTATTTTGAATTGGGATAATGAAAAGGTGAGAAGATTAAAAAAATACGCCAAAGTTCCGGTTCTTTACTTTGGAACTGATTCAAAAGAAGTTGACGGAAGAATAGAAGAAATTAAAAAAGAAATAGATGGAATTATGGTGAAATTTAATTACAAAGATAGGCAAAATGAAATAAAAATAAATCGATTCGGTGCCCATCATGCGAAAGCAGTGGTGGTTGGGCAAATAGTAAAGGTAGAAAATATATAGTATGTAGAGTAGATGATATTATAATAAATACATCTCAAATACAGTTACCACACTTTACGACTAAAATAAAATAAATCAACTCAAGCAGAGCGTTAAAAAACTTTGTTATGGAGCGAATGCGGAGTCTGAAGTTTTAGCGAGTGAGAGTTAGATTTATTTATTTTAGGAGTACGTGTGGCAGTTTTTGTAACTTTTTGCTCGCCTCGCTAAAGCTTGTCGAAGCGGGCTGTCAAAAAGTTAGTAAGAAAAAATTGGTGGCAAAATATCACGGCGCAATTCCATCTTACTTATATTATCAAACTTAATGATTCCGCATTGTATATAATATTTAAAGAGATTAAGGTATAGAAGCTACAGGCAGCATTGATGTTTTCTTATTAGCACTCGGTATTGACGAGTGCTAATTTTTTGTTATAATAAAATAGTAAAAGTTGTAAAGTTTTTAAAGTTTATAAAGCTAAGATAAAACCCCCTCCCAACCTCCCCCTTGAGTACAAGGAGGAGGGGTAAGCGGAAATTTAAATATGAATCAGAGGCAGCAAAAAATTTTAGAATGCATTGTTGAAGAATACACTTCAACCGCTATTCCTATTGGTTCAAAAGTTTTGGTAGAAAAATACAGAATTGATGCTAGCAGTGCGACAATCAGAAATGAAATGGCAGAATTGGAAGAAATGGGATATTTGTATCAGCCTCATATTAGCGCCGGTAGAATCCC
>DNVQ01000019.1:0-764 GCA_003507475.1 Candidatus Moraniibacteriota bacterium
TTTTTTTCTTTCATGAAGATTGTGATAATAATTAAAACTACCGATGACAGGAAGTGATTATTGCTGGGTACTTTTAGTAAATATCACAAGAAGTCTAAGACAGTCTTTGTAGTATAACCCAAAAAACCTTAAATGTAAAGGGTTTTTGTTTACTAAATTTGAAATTGCTGGATTTGACTTTTTTGTTAATATGTGGTACAAAAGTAAGTTGTTTGGAAAGTTGTTTAAAAAGCAGAGAAATAGCAGCAGATAATTAGCAGTAATCTTTAATTAAGGAGAGGATTAGATAATGGTAAAGCAAGATATCGAGCATAATCCGAAATTTTCAAATCACCCCAGTTACAGAAAGGATGAATTGGGAGAACTGTTGGGTGCAATTATTTCTAAGACCTCATTTTCAGGTACTGGATTTAAAAATAAACTCAGAGACTGTACTGAGAGTCCGCATAGGGCGAAAATAACCTCAATTACGGTTGACGGATATGATACTGCTTATTCAAGGATTCCGGTTAGAATTCAACTGGCTGGTAATGCGGAAATATGGATAATAGATGTTAATCTAAAAAGGGGAACGCAATCTATTGGTCCAAATTTTCGCAAAGAAATGAAAAAGGCTTCTCAAATTGTTTGTAGNNTCCAGAAATGGCTGATTAAAACAGGAGGCGTACAAAGAATATCTCAAAGAGAATTTGGAGAGATTATTTCTTCGGTACTGGGAGAATCTGCAAATAAGCAATTAGTCGTTTTGTTTTTAAGTAAGAAGG
>DNVQ01000019.1:877-5211 GCA_003507475.1 Candidatus Moraniibacteriota bacterium
GCAGAAAGTCCGCGAGATAATTGAGAGGTTAATTTCTTCTCTAAGCAAGGAGGGTATCGCGGAATTGATTGCAATTGCAGAAAAATAAGTTTTGTAAATTTGTCATGATTATGACAATAAGGCGCACTACCCAAATGGGTAGCGCGCCTTTTTAATTAACCAGATAAATTAATGCCCTTAGATGGGTAGGATGGAAGTCATCAGTATTGCTGGTGGTTTTTATTGATGAATTTTTTATTTTTTTGTGTTATTCCACAAAATATCAAATTGCATTTTTTGAAGATTTGTGAACTCAACGCTTTCTACGATAAATCCAAATGATTCTTTGCGAGAGCTCATAAAGGCAACTTTATTATCATAAATAATGTATCCCATTGATGGGATATTTTTTTGTATCAAGTGACGACGCTTAACATCTTTTCCGTCATCAATAAAAATATTATCTTTAATTTTTCCGTTGGAATGTCCCCAAATTGTTTGAATAGGAATATTGCGAGCTTTCCTTTTTTCTCTAAACCAAGTTAAAAAATCTTTTCCTAAAAAATCAAGCATTTGTTCATAGGGCCAATATAAATAAAGTGTAATATTATCGTGCCATAAAATATCTTTGAAAAGTTGTTTAACACCTTCCTCTCCTTCAAAAAAACGAACCTTGGGCTGAAGAGATTGAGATTTATCAATCAAAAGGGGTAAATTTTTTTTAAGAAAATCTTGTTGAGTGTGGAGTTGGTCAGCTTGTTCATTGAGAAGAATGGATAATTGGCGTGCATCGCTAATTTCAAAAAGCGTACTGCCCTCAATTGCTCGTTCGGTAACTAATCCTTTGGTTTTAAGAATTTTTATTTGATCATAAACGGACGTACGGGTAATGCCAGTGCGGTGAGAGAGGGTGCGAGCCGTAGCTTTTCCATTTTCCAAAAGGGCCATATAAATTTTTTGAGCTGGATCTGGGATATTTATGCTGTTGAGAATTTCTTTGATATTTTTCATAGATTTTTTATTATGTGCCATCTTCATTAAAACTATGGCAGACGAGTTTTGAATTAATCTCTTTTTTGTCGAGTGTCGACTACATATTAACATATCTATGTAATATGCGCTATAGTTTAGATAGTTCATTGATATTAAGGCATGCATATTGGGCATGTATACAAATCATATAGTGGAGAATGAAAAAATGACTGACACAATCGCTCGCATCAAGAAAACGGACACCCTTGTTCCAAATTCCATTAGCCAGGCAAGCGCTTTGCTGGGCAAATTGGGCAAAACCCAAGACTCCATCAATAAAATTGAGGCAGCTTTAAAGGAGAAAATTGCCAAATTAAAAGAAGAGGCCTTGAAGAAATTGGAACCGCTCATAATTGATCGGGATAAAAAAGTGAATGCATTGTTTACTTTTGCTCATCCTCGGAAAGAAGAGCTCACTAAAGAAGTTAAATCTATCGTACTTGCNNGGCAATTCTAAATTTGTCCGCATCATAGAGGAGGTTAATCGTCATTTGCTTTTGGAGGAAAAACCTTTGATTGCTGGAATCAACTATAGTCAGAGCGACGAATTTTTTGTTGTTCCGAAGCAAACTCGCAAAAAGCCCAAGATCCTGACGCATGCGATTGATCGTTGATGCATAAATCATGCCTGGGCACAATTATAAGTGCCTAAGACTTAATAACCCTTTGCAACAAAGTTGTAAAGGGTTTTTCTATTAATCAGAAAAAAATACTGCCCTATTTTTTTATTTTAAAAATTCAATTGACTAGCTGTGGATTGTATGATAATTATTACATTAGTTCTTTTTTGCGCGTGTGGATAGACTGGTAAATATTTTTAAACAATAAGTGAGGAGGAAAGAAAGAATGGAGCTAGTAATATGCCAAGGAGATTTACGGGAAGAGCACATACATCGTGACACCTCACTTGTAAAATTCGAGCATTTCAATCCCGGTGTTCAGGGTGCTATAATATTTGTCGGGAAGGCTACTTTTGATCGCCATAAAAAAGGAAGGAGAGAGGAATGCACAGATATTTATCCTCCAAAAATAAACAATGACTGACATTGATTCAGTTTTAGGGCCGTATGGTTTTATCCAGCGGCTCTATTTTTATTTTAAAGAAATTGACAAGAATAATTGATTGTATATCTTTATTTGAAAAAACTTCAACTTGTGCTAAAGAAATGTATATTTTTTTCGTTGACGTGTTTTTGTGGATAAGGTATAATTGTTAACAACTTGCGCAAATAGGAGGATTGCGCAAGGAAATAAATAGTCCTCTTTAATAAATAAATATGAAAAAATTTTTAGCTTTTTCCTTGATAACTCTTTTTATAATTGGGTTATTTTTTTTATTGTATAATTTTTTTATTGCCAAAAAAGATGCATCTATTCAGACTGCTGAGAATAAGTTAATTTCCAAGAAAGTGGCATCAGCTAATACTGCCCCAGCGGTGGATGAAAATTTAGAGTTAAAAAAAGAAGAATCCAGTTCTGTTCCTACTCCTGAAAAAGTGACAACGGTGAATTATTACGTTAGTCCCACTGGCAGTGATGCAAAAGACGGTTTAACTTTGGAAAATTCTTTTCAGACAATCCAAAAAGCCATCGATTTAGCTCAAGCAGGCGAGACGATAAATTTAAGCGAGGGAATTTATCTGCAGGATTTTGTTTCCAAGCGAAATGGAAAAAGTGATGCTCCCATTGTTATTAAAGGAACTAAGGATTCGATTATAAAGGGTGGGGGAAACGGGAGAGTAATTGAGATTAATCATGATTATATTATTTTAGACGGGTTTACGGTGGATGGTTTTTATGGTTCTTCTGATAAAGCAGAAAGCTATCGAGATAAATTGATTTATGTGCTAGGGAAGGAAAAGAAAAATGGCGTGACTGGCCTCAGGATTAAAAACATGAACATTAAAAATGCAGGCGGAGAATGTATCCGTTTGCGTTATTTTGCGACAAAAAATGAAATTGTGAATAACTTAATTGAAAATTGCGGAGTGGAGGATTTTAAATTTGATGGGGATGGAAAAAATGGCGAGGGTATTTATGTTGGAACAGCGCCGGAACAATTGAAGGATGGCAAAAATCCTACCCAAGATCCCGACCAATCCAACGAAAATTGGATCCACGATAATGTGATCGATACTCAAGGCAATGAATGTGTGGATATTAAGGAAGCTTCTTCGGGAAATATTGTGGAGAAAAATAAATGCACAGGACAAAAGGATCCGGAGTCGGCTGGATTGGACGCGCGCGGTAGCGGTAATACTTTTCGCAATAATCAAATTTTTGGTTGTCTCGGGGCGGGCGTGCGTTTGGGTGGGGACGAAAAAACCGATGGAGTAAATAATGTGGTGAGTGATAATAATATTTATAATAATAAAAATGGCGGGGTGAAAGTTATGCGCTCTCCGCAGGTAATATGTGGAAATACTATTACAAATTGCGATAAAGGTATTTGCGTGGGCGAATTTGCCAAGAAATTTGACCCAACTTCAAAATGTTTATTGTAGATTGCTTTGACTACGAAAGTCATGCTGATGCAAGGCATTGAAGTTGTTTAAATAATTTTGGATGAAAAATAAATATAATATATTAGATTTAATTCGTAAAAATTGACTATAAAAACCTCGGTGATATAATATGAATATAATAATTATTAAATAAAAAAAATATGAATTTTGAAAATCCAGGAGGGATCGCTGAAAAAAAGCCAGAGAAACCAAAGGTAACTCTGAAAGAAAGGTTTGAGAGTATTCTTGATCATTTGTCTAGTATGTCAGAATCGGAAAAAAAAGAAAGAAAAATTCAAGAAGCCTTGGCTGAACTAGCTGATAGAGCCGAGGAAGCACTTGATAAGGCAGAAAAAAGACGTGAGTCTGAAAATTAAAATATATTTTTTATTTACCTTACTTTAGTATAAAACAAATTTAAAACATTCTTTTTAAGAGAGAATGTTTTAAATTATTTGCTTGACACCCCAGGGGGGTGTATGGTATGTTTGATTTGAAGTGATAATAATTATCCACATTTTATGAAAAATAATAAACAACTTATTAACAATGTTATCGGTCAGCTGGAAGGAATTAATCGCATGATAGAGGAGGGGGGAGAATGTCAGAAAGTAATTATTCAAATGAAAGCCGTGCGCTCGGCCATGGCTAACGTTATGGATAAATATTTAAAAGACAATATTGCTTTTTGCCTCAAGGGAATAAAAAGCAAGAAGCAAAACAAGGAAATGGAAAAAATAATTTCAGAATTAATTAGAAATAAATAATTAATTGGATATTAATTAGATCCTGAATCAAGTTCAGGATGACAAATCGGAG
>DNVQ01000012.1 GCA_003507475.1 Candidatus Moraniibacteriota bacterium
TTTCCGATTGGGATCATCGGTAAGAGTCATAAAATCTTTGGGCCTGGTGCCACGAATAATTCTTCCACATAAACCGCTGACCTGGGCCGATTGATTATTTTCAAATAATTGCCGATATCTGCTCAGTTCCATAACCCATCCTCCTTATGCAATTTTCAAAGAACCAAAAAGCCTGTACTCCCCATTGAGTGACAGGCTTTTTTTCGAGATTCTTATTTTTAAATCTCTTTATAGGATATATTTTTAGTGAGAAACACGACTAACTCACTTTTTATATAGTTCTATAAAGAGAAAGGATCTCGAGAAAAAACCTTCCTCAATATGAGTTGTGTCGTGTTTCTTTAGTTAAGGTACTTTTCTTAATTAGTGTATAATCTACACTTATCTAATTACATCCTAGCAGATGTTTTAAATCGTGTCAAGAGTACACTAATAAAATATTAAACAATCCCTCAAATAATAGGTTTGGCTAAAATTTTCATAATTATTTAAAATAAAATATTTAGCATTTTTAAATACACATCAAATACAGTCACCACGCTTTACGACTAAAATAAAATAAATCAACCCCGCCTGCCTTGCCATTATCAACTAATATTTTATTAAATCGAATTAACGCAATAGTGATTTGTTTCTCATAATTTACCCATTAGGCATTGGCGGGCAGGTCGAGAGGGAGCGTTAAGAAACTGACACCCTGGCGATGTCATCCCTGCCCGCAAAGCTTTGCTTGCATTGCAGGCGGGCCAGAAAGTAACATTTCTTAGCGAAGTGATGAGCTATAGAAATTTACTTATGTGGGATCTCAAAAGATATATAAAAATATTTTAGTAGTACGTGTGGCAGCTGTGCTCCGAGGCCTTATGCTTTTCAGAGTTTTTGCCCGCCTGCAACGCTCTCTACAATGCGGGCAGGTAACTTTTTGCTCGCCTCGCTGAAACTTGTCGAAGCGGACTCGCCTCGGCGAAGCGGGCTGTCAAAAAGTTAGTGAGAAATTATTAATGACGAAATCTTACGACATAAACTTGCCTACAAGTAGACATGCGCGCATCGCATCAGAATATGGTGACTTTTCTAATTAAAAAAACAAGCAATTTTCATTGCTTGTTTTTAAGTATTTAATTAAGCAGTAAACATCAATTCTCTCTTCTTAAAACGGTATAGTTTAGCCGGACGATTTTTCTGACCCTTGCGCTCTTTATTTGTTTCTATCAACAATTCCAATGAGAATATTTTTTTTCTAAAATTTCTTTTATCAATTTTGTTTCCGGCAATCGCTTCGTAAACCATTTGCATTTCAGTCAAGGTAAACTCTTTGGGCAGTAAGGCATACACAATATTGGAATACTCAATCTTGGCGCGCAATCGCTCTACTCCATAATTAATCATCTTCTTATGATCAAAAGCAAGCGCCGGTAATTGATCTATCTCTCTCCATTCTATCGCTTTATAATAATCAATTGTCTTGGGCTTAAGCTTATCACTGTCTACTAAGGCAAAATAAGCCACAGATACCATGCGTCCGCGCACATCTCGATTTAAGTCACTAAAGGTATACAGCTGCTCCATATGCAATCCCTCAATGCCTGCCTTCTTATTTAAAATATTTTTTGCAGCTTGATCCAATGTTTCATCAACTTGCACTATTCCTCCAGGAAGTGCCCATTTATTTTCATAAGGTCCGCCCCCGATCTGAATCAATAACACGCACAACTTCCCCTCCCGAATGGCAAAAATTAAAGTATCCACCGCTACCGCTGGACCAATAATTAATTTGGACTTACTTTTAGTGTTTTGGATTTTCATAATAATTTGTGTACAATATACACTATTATAACATACCTGAATATTTATGTAAATATCTTAAACTCATGTTAACACGCAAGCATTTTAGCATTAAAACATGAAAACAAAATAACAATTTAGCAATATAACACAATTTTATTTATTCCTAAATTCTCATATTTCTAAATTCATACCTTATAAACCTTAAGAACTTTAAAAACTTTATAACTTTTTTCCAAATAAAAAACAATGCACATTTACGTGCATTGTTTTCTTATTTGGAAATTTTATTTCTTCTTTTTTCCGCTTCCCATAAATAATCCTGCTACTGTTCCTAGAGCTGCGCCGATTCCAGCTGCGATAAGAGCTGCTTTTTCTGGATTCTTTTTGACATAAGCTTCTACTTTTTTAGAAGTTACCTCCATCTGCTTTTGAATCTTTTTTAATTCTTTCATTGTTGCACCTTCCATCTCTGCTCCTTTTTTCTTAGCTTTTTCAATGTTTGCGTCTACAACTTTTTTAATTTCTTTTGTATCCATTTTTTTACTTGCCCCGTTAAGTTGCGGTAATCCGCATTATTTAACTGGAGTTATTAATTAATTATTTTTTGCTTAATACATAACCTGTACCCAATATTAAGATACCCACTACTCCGTATCCTATCCAGCTTGCCTCTTCGCTAAAAAATGTGTTGATATATAAAGAAAGACAAACCAAAACAAAAATTAATCCAATCAACAAGAGAAGTGCGCCTAAAGTTCTGCGTTTAATATCCTTAAACCAATTTTGAACTTTAGCGGAAATATTTCCACCCACCTTAGCCATGATACCAGCTAAGAATGTTTGGGATATTTCTTTCCAAGCACTACCGCTGGATTCTTCTTTGTTTGTTTTCATAATTCTTGACCCATTAAATTATGATACTTCATAATATTTAATCGGGTTGGATTATAATTTACTTTTCTATATTATAACATTTATCTGCTTTACTTTCAAATAAATAATATCAAATATTTTTTACAAATTTCATCGTTCTTAATTTAAAGCACTTTTATAAACTCCAACTATATTTTCCAAGGTGGCAGTTTTTGGATTAGTAAAAGAGCAGGCATCTTTCATGGCATTAGTTGCCATTGTTTCCAAGTCTTCTTCTTTTACTCCCAACTCAGCTAAATTGGCGGGAATATTGATAGCTTGAGATAATTTCTTAATTGCCCCTATTCCTTTCTTCGCCCCTTCTTCAGCTGACAATCCCTCAATATCTTCACCTAGAGCTTTGGCAATATCAGCAAATCTTTCCGGCTTAGCATCTAAATTAAAATCACAAACATGTGGCAGCAATATCGCGTTACATACTCCATGCGGTAAATCATAAAATCCACCTAACTGATGAGCCATCGCATGCACATAGCCTAAAGAAGCGTTATTAAAAGCCATCCCAGCCAAAAGTTCCGCATAAGTCATTTGATTTCTCGCCTCCATGTCATTCCCATCTTCTACCGCTTTCTGTAACCACTCACTTACCAATTCAATCGCCTTAATGGCTGCACAATCTGTAACTGGTGTAGCAATTGTTGAAACATAAGCTTCTACGGCATGAGTCAAAGCATCCATTCCGGTAGCCGCTGTCAAACTCGCTGGCATCGCCACCATCAATTCTGGATCATTAATAGAAGCAGTTGGAGTCGTGCGCCAATCCACTATAGCCATTTTTACTTTACGCGCAGTATCGGTAATGATACAAAATCTAGTTATTTCGCTAGCTGTTCCGGCGGTAGTATTGATGGCAATTAATGGCGTTACTGATTTAGTAGATTTATCTATTCCTTCGTAATCATTAATTTTTCCACCATTATCTACCACTAGCTTAATACCCTTGGCGCAATCATGCGGGCTTCCTCCACCTAAAGAAATAATTAAATCACATTCATTTTCCTGATAAGCTTTTACACCTTCGTGCACGTTAACATCAGTTGGGTTAGCGCAAGTATTATCCCAAATAACTGCCTCAAAACCCGCTTCTTCTATGTATTTTTTAATTGTTTGGGGAATTCCCGTTTCGTTTAATCCCTTATCTGTTACGATAAAAGATTTTTTTCTTCCTGTTAATGCGATTTGCTCGCCGATTTTTTTTGCGCTACCAAATCCCATCAAATTAATGTTAGGCATGAAGTAGCCGTTGACTTGTTCCTCCATAATTTTCTTTTTTCCGCCAGCTGGCGGATTACTAATTAAAAAATAAAAAACGGGACCATTAAATGGTTCACCCGTTTTTTACAACTATTTAAGTATAGCACTTTTTTTGACTACTGTCAAAAAGTGAAATTCCAAACTACAAGAAACAAGATACAAACAAATCTCAAATTAAAATAATCAAAGAATTAATATTTTTTATTTTGAAATTTGAGAATTGAATATTGTTTGGAAATTGTTTCTTGTAATTTGGAAATTGTTTACTTTATTTCCATCAACTCCACTTCAAAAATCAAAGTAGCATTTGGTGGAATTACTCCGCCCGCTCCTTGTGCACCATAACCCATATCCGATGGAATAGTTAAAATTCTTTTTTCTCCCACTTTCATGTCCAGCAATCCTTTCTCCCAACCGGCAATTACCATCCCCTCACCAATTGTAAATTCAAATGGAGTACCTCTATCAACGCTGGAATCAAACTTCGTTCCATTTTCCAATTTTCCAGTGTAATGCACAGAGATTGTATCTCCATTTTTAGTTTTTACTTCTCCTTTTCCCTCTTGAACAGTTTCGATTTTTAGATCCATATTTTTATTATTATCATTATTATTTACTTGTGGTTCAACTTCTTCTACTTTCTTCTCTTTAGGTTCAATATTGCCGCTTTTAATTTCTTCTTTTGAATCTAAATTTACATTCCAATCACTTACATATTTATAAACAAAAACTCCTCCTACTACCAATAAAATTGCAATCAATATATTTGTTTTCATATCTTTTAAATTTATTATTCAGTTAACGCATTAACGAGTTATTTTTTAAAATTTATCTATTTAAAAAATTATTTCGGATTTCGATTTTAAAATTTCGAATTTTTTAAGTAGTGGACCATGCCGGACTCGAACCGGCCACCTCTCCCATGCCATGGGAGCACTCTACCAGATGAGCTAATGGCCCTTTTATCAAAAAACACTACTTATACATAATATAGGCTGGATATTAAAGCGTCAATATTTGACAATCTCTACGAATTACGAATCTGTACGAATTTACGAATGAATGGAGCTGCTAATTAAAAACAAGGTTGCTATAAATCTTAGCAACCTTGTCATGGAATAGAAAATTCAATCCTACTCCTGAGTTGGTTAAATTTCAAAAAAATGCTTAATGGAATCTGGTGGAGGAGGATAATCAATTCCGAAGTAATCCAAAATTTCCATCTCTTCTTTTAATGTCTCAACTTTTTCATCGGTTTTATAAAAAATGAATCTCGAAGAAAATGGCCACTGTGTGTATTTTTTCCAAATCACCATAGCCTCCTCCTCTGAGTCGACTACTCTGAGTTTTTTAATCAAAATAGGAACGATTACATCCTTAGTAAATCTTCCAGAAATAAGTTGATGGTACTCAAACAAGGGCCAGGCCATAACATATTGCTCTTCTGAATCCATAAATCCTCCTTTTAAAAGTTAGCATTATAATCTATCCCACATAAAATCCAATTGCATTTTAATAGCCTGGGCAATTGATTCATCCTCTATTAAAGTTGCATTCTTTCTATCATAAGATATTAAAGCGACAACCGAACCTGAAATAACAATATCCGCCGAAACCTTCATATCTGGAGATAAAAATTTAGTATGCGCAATTCCCTTAGAAGCTCTGGCGAACTTATGATTTAGAGAAGTGTTTTCAAGAATCATTCGATAAAATATTTTTCTTTTTCCAATCTTTTTAAAATATTTCATCTCTTCTTTTTCTGAAAAAACCCTTACAGCCGTTTCATATGATCCGCAATTAATCACATCTCTTCCTTTTAAGATATAATCATCAAAAACTTTGTTAATTCCTGCCTCTCCCTCAAAAAACTTAATTTGAGGGCGGTCTTCTCTACTAATATCAATAGCCTTAAGAATCGGCAAAACAGAATTTTCCAAAAGATTTTCTTCAATTTTTATCTTTTCTTTTTTCTGAGAAATAATTTTTTTTATATTTTCAGGATCTTCGGCAACAAACAATTTTTTCTTCCCCTTTCGGCTTTCCACCACTAACCCCTTTTGCTTAAGTTCATCCAAGGCACCATATATACTCACTCGGTTAACTCCGCTAATTCGAGAAATATCTTGAACCGCTAAAGAACCTTTTTCCAAAAGAGTAATATAGGTAGTAATTTCTTTTTGGGTAAAATCTAATTTTAAAAGAGCATTTATCAAATTTTTTGATACGACTTTCTTTTTCATTTCTTTATTAATGTTATCCTGACGCCGAAGTATCGTCAAAACAATATATACAAAATTATTATATTATTATATTAATCTCCTATTTCACCCTATAATAAAGGATATTTTAATATATCAATGTTGTAAAGAGTTTGTTTACAATTTAAATAAAAATTAAAAAAGCAGATTCGCGTTTTTGCGAATCTGCAACTGCTTCGACAAAAGCAGACTAAACAACTAAAATAGAATTTCAAATTCCCTGGCGTCTAAAAACTACAGAGATTGTCTCAAGTAAAATTTTCAGATCACCAAGCAAGCTCTTACATTCAATGTATTTCAGATTTTCCTCAACTGCCATCTCTTTATTTTTTATTATCCATATCCTTCCATAAACCTGAGTCGGCCCAGTAATTCCTGGACGAACTCGCAGTAATTTTTTATAAGAAGGATTTTTGTTTATANNTCTATCATGGTGCGAAACTTAAATATGGTAAAATCCATCCCAAGATACCCCATTCTTTTCTGCTTGAAAATTACTGGACCCTCCGATGTAACTTTAATAGCACATCCTATCAAAATTAGCACAGGGAATAAAAAGATTAACGCTAAAACAGAGATGCAAATATCCAAAAATCTTTTTGCCATCATGTCCTCCTTTTTGTAAAAATAAATAAAAATATGCTAGCTATAGAATAATTTAACGTTATTATGCGATAGCCTTAAATTAGGTACTTACTTTCGATTCAATCTTATCATAATTTTTATATATGTCCATTACATTTATTAATAATTCAAAAAAAGAATTACAGTCCCAAAAGCTGGACAAATTTTTATTTTTATCACAATATTATTTTTCTTCTATGAAATAATCCTGATTTCTAGGATTACTTCCTTCCACTCTATCAATCATAAATTTAACCGCCTCATTGGCATTTATAAATTTTATATTAATTTCTGGATGCTTGATTTTATAAACTCGAAAAATTTCATCAGCAAAACCCTGCCCAATCATAGGAACTTTATCGAAATCTAAAATTATATATTTAAACTTATCTAGTCCAGATAGAACTCTTCTAGCTTGAGATCTAGATATGTGTACTGTTCCCATAAAAAAAAGCTTTATCTTCACCTCTGTTTTATCAAAAGCCATCGTTTCTTGATTAGATTGATATTTCTTAAAAATATCAACTAAATGTTTCTTAGTGCTTAATGCGATTTTAAATATAACTCTTGTTCCTTTATTTTTTTTATAATTCTCACCAAAAAAAATATCATCTATTTCGTTATCTATAACAAGCTGACAGTCAAAACTTTCCAAAGTAAATGTATCTGAAATTTTCGAAGTAAAAAATATTCCCTCTCCACTATGAGCTTGTGGTTGTGTGGTTGTCTTGCCCTTTAAAAGATCTTGCATTGCTTCAAGCTCAGACAACAAATTCTTTTTCTTTTTAATATTTCTAAAAACTCCAACTCCGTAATCTTCCACTAAAAATTCCAAATATTTATCTGTTTTTTTTACTTCAATAAAAACATCTTTTGAAAGAGAATGATCTATGGCGTTATTAAGCATTTCGGAGAAAGTGTAATTAAAAATTGATTTGACATTGTCTCTCAAATTTAAATACAAATCTGTTTGATTTATTTCTCCCAATATAACATGTTCTTCCAAGCCCTCTCTAATAATCTTTTTTTTATATACAACACTCACCTCAATCAAATCTTTTCTTTCTGGCAAAACGTAAAAAGAATCTTTAGTGCTTCCTCCTTTTAATAATTTATTCTCTTTTACTAATTTATTTATAACTGCACTAATCCAACCACGAGAATACTTGCCATTGAAATGATTAAGCACATCAATTGTTCTGATGATCTCGTTATTAGTAGCTAGGTTAATTATTTCTTGCTTTAAATTCATAATGTTTTTTATTAACTTAATGCTATTATATACCCTTTTTATTTAATTGTCAACTAAAATATAATTGTCATGTTATTGTCATGCATTTAATATCATTGTCATGTTATTGTCATGTACCATTGCCAAAAGCTGGACAAATTTTTATTTTTGTCTATAATACTAAAGGTATACAATTTAACAGTCTAAGTTAATAGCTTAAGCGGGCCTCGCCCGCCGAAGTGAAATATCAGCGAAAGCGGGCTTGCCTCGCCGTAGCAAAGCGCAGGCGGGTGTCGTATAGTGGCTTATTATATCAGCCTTCCAAGCTGAGGACGAGGGTTCGATTCCCTTCACCCGCTCCACGTAAAGCTTCGCCATGTGACGTAGCAGATAAATGAAATAAAACCGTACTTTTGTGCGGTTTTATTTTATTTTGTGATGAAATTAAATTTATCCATTTTTCTTCAAGAATAATCTTTAATATGCTAAACTATTTTTATATGGCTCTGTTCAATAAAATAAAACAAATATTAAATAAAGAAATCTTGCTATTATCTTCCATTGTCATTTGGGGAGCTTTTTTGAGATTGTATTATCTGGGCGCAGATAGCTTATGGATAGATGAGGGATTTACCATCACTCAAGCAAATGCAATTCATAAAAACTTCCTACCCTTACTCGATTCCGGTGAGTATGTAAATAGAGATTTACTTCTTCCCTATTTGCTGGCCATTATAAAATATTTCAAGGGCACGTCCATTGAAACTTATCGCTTGGTTTCTGTAGTATTTGGAATACTGTGCATTCCACTTGCCTACAAAATCGGAAAAGAGGTTTTTCAAAAAAATGTCGGCTTAATTTTTGCGTTTCTTATTTCTTTTTCCTATTGGCAAATTGCTTGGAGTCGGCAAATAAGGGCCTACATAGTGTTAGAGTTTTTAGTGTTATTGGCAATATTTTTTCTTATCAAATACCACCAAACTCAAAAAAATAAATTCTTATTTTTTCTTTTAGTCTCTATCGGTCTCACCATAACCACAAAAATTTCCGCCATTTTTCTTTTGCCTCCTCTGCTTATTTATTTTTTAGCGCAGAAAAATTACAAAACTTCCGCCGTTTTTGCTTTTGTTTTTATTGTTATAGGCTTTTTAGGATATTTTTATTTCAGACACGACTTTTCATTCTTACCAAATAATTACCTCACTTATTATTTAATCGAATATTATTGGCTTAAATTGGGATTAGTTTTTCCTTTGGCTATTGTGGGAGCTTATTGGGCGGTTTATCAAAATAAATATTGGCGGAGTTTTCATCTTTTTCTCTTAAGTTTTTTCTTTTTAAACATTACCTTCTTTTCCTTTTTTTATTATGTCAATCAGAAAAGATATTTATTTGTCCTTCTTCCGATTATTTTTCTTTATGCCGCCATCCTCTTATATTACTTAGCCGGAAAGAAAAAAACCCAACTACTTATTACTATTTTTTCTATTTCCCTTCTCGCCTTTATTGATGTTTTTTCATTTAAATCCCTGCAAATAATTCCGCAAAGGCAATTTATTTTGGAGGATTATACTCCTCAGCCAAATTTTCGATCAGCTTATCAGTTTTTACAAAAATCGCTCAAGCCGGAAGATTCGCTAATCTCCCCCTATCCCTATATGGATAAAATATACTTAAATCATCCATCTTACGCTTTGGCTATTTCCTATACCAGCAAAGAAAGCAATGAATCCATAATAGCAAATAAAAAAGAATATTATTCTGGGGCACCGGAAATTTCTTCTATCGGTCAGATTAATTCACTCAGAGAAACTGGGGACGTCTATGTCCTTCTTGATACCATGGCCCACTCAAGAGCTAATCAAAAAATAGTCCAATACGCCAGAGAATATACCCTCTCTCAATCAATATCTTTTAGTGCGTTCTCTGGAGACATCATCACTGTTTACCGTCTTCCTAGGATTGAGGAATAATTATTCTTTTTTTCCAAAAATAAAACAACAACTTTATTCTATAAACCAAAGCTACCATTGCAGGCTTTGTTTTTTCTTATTGCAAAAATTAAGCATATTTTTCCATTGTTTTAATGCTTACTTGTTTTCATGTTCCTTGAACCAAGCCCTTGACAAAAGCATTTTTTTTGTTATGATTGACAGTTAATTAAATTAAGCCAAAAGATTTTACAAATCAACAAGTTTATGAAAAAAACTTCAATTTCGCAACAATTAAGCATTTATTTTGTAGCTACTACTTTATGTCTGGTTCTAATTTCAACTTCACTAGGCGAAGGATTGATTAGAACAAGTTATGGTTACGGATACGGTTATGGTTATGAAAATAACAAACCCAACGATAGTAATAATGAAAACAACAGTCAAACCGAAGAAGCAATCAAAAATAACGATAGCCAAATAGAGGGAGCTGTTAGCGAAAAGAAAAAAACTAAAAAAGAAAAAGCCAAGAAGAAAAAGGATTTAAAAATTTCTCAAAAATCTGTAAAAAGAGGGGAAATATTAGTTCAATCCGGAAAAGGTTTTAAGAAAAATTCCAAGCTTAGACTTTATTTTTCCAAATCCGACGGAACTTTTTATCCTCCAGTGACGGTTAAAACTAACAGCGAGGGTAAATTTAGCGTAAGATATTTAGCCACAAAACCAGCAGGAACATACAAATGGTATGCGGTTGTGCCTGCTTCCGGAAAAAAGACAAAAATATCAAGCTACAAAATAGTAAAATAATTTACACACACTTCTGCCTAGTTATTATCAAAATTTTCCAAATTTCTCAGCAACTTAATTCAACCAAAAATAACCCTAATTCATGGGGTTATTTTTATTACATCTGAATTATTAATTAGAATATATCATCTATTGCATGATATAATTAAAAAAGATAAATATGAAAATATGAATAAAAAAGATGTATATGTTTTGCCAGGAACAATCCAATGCGCCAAAAATTACGGCTATGATGGATTGGATATTTGGACAAAAAAGGGGAAAGAAATTATTTCTGATGCCAAAATTTTTATTGGCCATAGCTTGGGAGCAAGTTTTATTTTAAAATCAAATATCAATCGCAACTGCAAATTCATATTCATCAATCCCCTTCTTGAAAAAAGATGTTTTATTGTTCATTTTATAAATTGGCTAAGGTTTCTTATTTTTGAAGGATTTCCGATTAAAAAAGCTGTGCCTGTTAAATATTGGTGGCATACTTTCAGACAGGCTCTACACCTATTAAATGTTGATGTCCTTGGGCAAATAAAAAAAATCCCTCAAGAAAACATCATTATAATTCGTGGCAAATATGATAATTATTTTTGCGACAAAGAATGTGTTGAAATATTAAAAGCCAACAAAATTAAATTTATCGAAGTTGAAGCCGGCCATGATTGGAATGAAAATATCAAAAATACGGTAGAAGATATTTTAAAAAAATAGGAAAGATTCGCAATAAAAAATTATTGACTTTTAGTGAAGGGCATGTTATTATATCTCATTGATATTTTATATATATCAATAGGAGTTAGAAGTTCTTTATAGTATTTATTTTGTTTGCCATTGTGGCTTAATTGCTGTCTAAATCCGAACAGGGAGAAATAAATTATGAAAGCGACAAACTTGCGTGTGACAATGCTTATGACAATTATTTTTTTATCATCTTGTGCTGCCTCAACGCCAAACATCCCGGCGCCAGCTGGTATTTCAAAGATTGATATCAATGCCCAAGAATTTGGATTGGGCGAATTCATGTCATCAGAGCGGACAATTCATACAGTTACAGTTGATGACACTATTGGCGCACAATATGAATTAATTGATGCCATTACAAAAGAGGGCGACAAAAAAAGCCATATAGGCTTTTATAGAACCAAAGTATTAAATGGAGAAAACATTAAGCAAGCCACAAATCGCGTTCAAGAGATATGTTCTGCGGCGGTAAAAAAATCAAATCTTCCGGAGATAGAAAAGACTTGTTGGCACAACAAAAAGACTGACAAAGTTAGTTGTCTGATTTTCAAAAAAGACAACATGAAGCAATAAATTTTGACAAGTCCAATACATGGACAGAGAAGAGAAATCTCCCTGCTCATTATTAAAAATATTTTCATAGGAGAAAAGGTATGCAGATAAAAAACAGAGTAATTGGAGTTATAGCGAAACTTTCTGGTCTCAGTGGAATCATTCTCTATAGCTCCGATCGAGATAATCAAATCGGACTAGAGATAGGTAGAAAATACAGCTTTATCTATCCCGAAAGATTGGCTGATTTTACTGGCACGCTGAGTGAATTTGCAATAAGCTATAACGCTAGCGAGTCCGAAATTTACCTAGTTGCTGTTGATTCCAAAAACTGCCGGATACGAAAAATTCAGATAAAAGATCTGGAAAAAATAACCTACGCCGATGATATTGATAATTAAATATCATTATCAATTTTCAAAAAAGGCACGCCCCAAACTGGAAGCGGCCTTTTATTATTTTTAAAAAGCTTTTTTCATAAATCCGACTATAATCGCTTTAAAACATTGTAGATAACGCGGATATTTCAATCTAACTTTTAATATCAAATTTAACCTTATTTATTTCTTCCAATAATTCCAAGGTAACTTTGACTGAAGGATTAGTAGTATTTAAAAAAGAAATTCTTCCATTGTATTTTTCATGCAAAGGACGCAAAAATTCATCACCCCATGATGGAGAAAAAGTGATAACGTCCGAAAAATCCACTTCAATGTTTTCCTCTTTATTTAAATTTTCCAAAGACGGCCTAAAGGCAGAAAAAGCTTCCCGCCCAGATTGCCTTGAAATAAGAGTAGTTCCAAATTTTTTTAATTCAATTTTCATATTTTTATGTGTAATTAAAAGTTAACTAAAGCCAGACACCCTCTAAATTTTATTTTTCCACTGTTGACAATAATAGAAGAGTCTTTGTCTGTTAGGTTGAGTGTGGCTGTGCCAGTTTGAAAAAACAATTCTATATGTGCCAGTGGAACAATCCTCTTAACAAATTTCAACCCATTTCCCCTTTCTTCTGGCGCTCTCCCTGAGATAATTTCCGTAAAAGCTGTCTCTAGCGCTTGTTCATCATTTTCTAACTCTGGTTTTACTCTTTTTAGTGTCTTAAAAATGCCCTGTCCCCGATCAGCTAAAACAATCTGTCTCTTTAGTAAATTTACACCAAAAAAAATCCCTGGTATATCCGGCCAATTTCCAAGATTATGATCAAATGAATTATTGCCAATCTCTCCCACGGCTGCGACAATAAGAGAATACACGTCTTTTATATTTTCAATTTCAGAGAGTTGATTTTCTAATTTTTTAACCCGAAATTGTAAATCTGAACTATTTTGACAATAAAACTCTTTATTCGGCTCTACTCCTTTTTCTCTAGATACCCAAACTAATGCTTCTGAAAATATTGATTTCTTAGGAATACGTGCTTCAATTTCTTCGAGAATATATTGCCTGCGACCCTTGATGGATATTATTGGAATCAATTTCCCATTTTTATGCCACCTCTGAAGAGTTGCAACTGAAACGCCAAGCATTTTTGCTGCTTTTCCAATTGGTATAAGTTTATTTTTTTTCATAATTATTATTTATAATTATATCCAAAGTATATCATTGTGTATATTTTTTGTCAAATACATATACAAAATGTATACATTTTTTATAAAATATGTATACATTTATCTAGTTTATTAAAAAACTCCCCTATTATCAGGAGAGTTTTTGTTACATGTTTTATACTCTATGTTTTAAACATCCAAATTCTTCACGCTCTTGGCATGAGTTTGGATAAATCTGCGACGAGGCTCCACTTGGCTACCCATTAAAAGGTCGAAGGTTCTATCAGCTGCCTCAGCGTCTTCGATAGTAATTTGGAGCATTTTGCGATTTTCCGGATCCATAGTGGTTTCCCAAAGCTGTTCCGGATTCATTTCTCCAAGACCTTTATAGCGTTGAATATTTACACCTGTTTTCTTTTCCACCTCTTCTATCACCTCTTCCTCAGCACCCCCTTCGCTCTCTTCTTTAGCCTCCATAGCTGCGATCTCTTCTTTGGTTAATCCCATCTTTTTCATTACCAATTCTTTTTCAGCATCATTATAGGCGTAATAAACTTGTTTACCTTTTTTGATTTGATAAAGCGGTGGTTGCGCCACATACACATGTCCCCTAGTTACTAATTCTTCAAAATATCGATAAAAGAAAGTCAAAAGCAAAGTACGAATATGACTTCCGTCGATATCGGCATCGGCCATAATAATAATTTTACCGTAGCGCAACTTATCCATATCCAGTTTATCTCCGATTCCTACTCCCAAAGCAATAATGATTGGCTTTAAAGAATCTGATTTCACAACTTTATCCAGGGTAGTTTTTTCCACGTTCACCAATTTTCCCCTTAGAGGTAAAATAGCTTGAAACTCTCTATCTCTTCCTTGTTTGGCACTACCACCGGCAGAATCTCCCTCCACAATATACAATTCAGTCTCTTCCATCTTGCGACTGGAACAGTCGGCTAATTTGCCTGGCAAAGTCATTCCCTCCAATAATCCTTTTCTCACCACTGCATCCTTAGCAGCCCTAGCTGCCAAACGAGCCTTAGCGGTCAAAATACATTTTCCGATCATCTCCTTGGCATCTTTTGGATTATTATCAAAATAATCTTGTAAAGCTTCGGCAGTTACAGCAGAAACGATTCCCTTAACTTCGCTATTTCCAAGTTTAGCCTTAGTTTGTCCCTCAAATTGAGGCTCGCGAAGTTTTACATTAATCACAACTGTTAATCCCTCTTGGGTATCCTCAGAAGTCAAACTCTCATCTTTAACTTTTAAAAGATTATTTTTCTTAGCATAGTTATTTAAAGATCTGGTCAAAGCAGTGCGAAAACCAGTTACGTGCATTCCTCCTTCAACCGTATAAATATTGTTAGCGAAAGAATAAACATGTTCTTTGAAACCATCAGTATATTGAAGAGAAATTTCTACTTGCACCCCGTCCATTTCTTTGTCCACATAAAAAGGGACAACATTTTTAACTTCTTTCCCACGATTAAGATAGTTAACGAAAGAAACAATTCCTCCATCAAAATAAAATCCGCTTCTTCTTACTCTATATTCATCAGTTTTTTCGTTCTCAACTTTTCGCCTATCTTCCAAAATAATTTTCACTCCCTTAGTCAAATAAGCTTGTTGCCTCACATATTCAGATATTTTATTCCAGCTATATTCAATCTTTTGAAAAATCGCCGGATCAGCTTGAAAACTTATAATTGTTCCAGTTTTTCTTGATTTTTCTCCTTTTTGAACTTTTCCCTTGGGTTTGCCTTGTACATATTCTTGAGTCCAAACAAATCCATCTCTGTGAATTTCAGCTTTGGTCCAAATAGACAAAGCATTTACTACCGAAACTCCTACTCCATGAAGTCCTCCAGAAACTTTATATCCTTCTCCGCCGAATTTTCCTCCGGCATGAAGCACGGTCATAATAGTTTCAAGAGTTGATTTTTTGGTTTGATGATGAGTTTCTACCGGCATACCTCGTCCATTATCAGTAATACGCACTATATTTTTAGGCAGAAGCTCCACTTTGATATCATTACAGTGGCCCCCCATAGCTTCATCGATGGAGTTATTTACTATTTCCCAAATCAAATGATGAAGACCCTCCAGAGAAGTTCCTCCGATATACATTCCAGGTCTTTTTCTTACCGGCTCCAATCCCTCCAATACCTGAATAGATTTAGCGCCATATGAACTTTTATTTTTATTATCTGCTGTTGCCATACAAAACAAAAGAAGTCACGCATCACAAAATAATAGAGATACGCAAATCTTATTAGAAAATTTATGTTAATGTTAATAATTTATATCCTTAGATTTAACCTCCTTTAATCTAATCAAATCTCTCAACTAACCTATTCTAGCACATATTTTTTGATTTTGAAAGAGCTGACGCAAAGTGAAAGCACCAATCACCGAGGAACAAACTTCAAATAATAACCAATATAAAATTTCAAACAAGTGCTACAATAATGACTTTTCTCATTTTTTATTTTATTATTTTTGATTTATTTGATTATTGCTTCTTGGAATTTGGAGATTGCGTACTCGCCATTGCTTTTTCTCTTTTTTTGTGCTATAATTACTATTGAAAGGTTAAAAGATAGTGTCGTTTCGCAGGTTTTGTCCCTAAAAAGACTAAAAACAATGGGTGAAACGGCTTTTTTATTTTCTTTCTTTATGAAAAACAATATTATAAAAATAAATATCATTAAATTAGGCTTAATTACCAGTTTCGGCTTTTTTATGCTGATTGCTTCCCCTATTTCCGCCTGGGCCAAAGAAATCAAAACAAATGAAGTTTTAGAATTAATTAATCTAAGTCGTGCAGAAAACAACCTACCCCCTCTTTATTTAAACCCTACCCTAGCCAAAGTGGCTGATTCCAAGGTAAAAGATATGACTAATAAACACTATTTCTCACATACTTCTCCGGAAGGAGTAACCCCTTGGCACTGGTTTGATAAAAATAATTATTTTTATAAATATGCTGGTGAAAATTTGGCTATAAATTACGACGATGCCCAAGAGGAACATGATGCCTGGATGAAAAGCCCGGCTCACAAAAAAAATATTCTCAATACTAATTTTAACGAGATTGGAATTGCCACCTCTAAAGGAATAATTGAAGGAAAAAGATCCTATGTTACTGTCACAGTTTTTGGAACTCCCGATGAAAATATTTTTGCCACTTCCCAAAAAATGCCCTTAGCCAGTAAAAATAGCTACATCTTAGGAGTTCAATCAAATAAAAATAAAAATATAATCAATTCAAAAAGTGATTCCCTTCATTCCTCCATTGCCAAAAATAAACTTTTTGAGCTAATAAAAGAACAGTCCGATAATATAATTTGGACTGTCGCGCTGATTGCAATTTTAATCGTTTTGAAAGATATAATTATAAAAACAATATCTACCCGAACTTTTCATCACAAACATTCTGCCATAAATCTAATTTTATTCATCATGATTTACGCTCTCTTATTCTGAGTTTCCAAAAAGTTCATAAAAAATTATTCCCGCACTAATAGCCACATTCAAAGATTCAATTTCGGATGTGGTTTTTATATTAATAAGCTTATTGGCCTCTTTTTCCAGTTCCAAATCTGCGCCCTGGCTTTCGCTACCTAAAATAATACATCGCTTTTCTAATACTTTAAAAATTCCCTTCAGACTCTTCCCCTTTTCTACATTTGTCGCATAAATACTGTAATTATTTTCCTTTATCTTTTTAAAAATTTCTTTTTCTTTGTCCCAAGCAATATTCAATTTGAATATAGCGTCCTTGGCGGCTTGAATATTTTTAGAATTATAAATATCCACGCATTTTTCATCCAAAACAACATTTTTTAAACCAAAAGCCAGGGCGCTTCTTAAAATAGTGCCCAAATTTCCGGGATCATTAATTCCATTGAGATAAATAATATCTTTAGTAAAATCTAACGCCGTTTCTTTTTTTTCATAAACTGCAATAATCCCCTGAGGAGAATCCAGAGAAGACAACTTCTTTAAAATATTTTCACCCACTAAAAAAATATTTTCTTGGTTACTCAGCACATTTTCCAATTCTTTTTTATTTTTATCTAAAAAATATTTAGTCACAAATAGCTCTTTGGGATAAACTTTAGCAGCTGAAGCATCTAAAATAATCTTCCAATTTTCCACGATAAATTCGCCCCTTTCTTGGCGATATTTTTTAAGCTTTAATTTATTTAATTCTTTTATTTTTTTATTTTCCTTGCTTTCAATTTCGATGATATTCATATTTTGTATATAGTATTTTGTATTAAGTATGTTTCTTAAATATTTAACTTAGAAGTTAATAGTCATCAGTCAAAAGTCATCGGTCATCAGGACTGGAATGCATTTTTATGACTGATTGCAGATGACTGATGACTAAAACATTGCTTTACAAACTCATAATTCATCAACTCGTTAACTAAATAATAACGAATTAATCTAATAATTCATTTATAACATCTTCATCATCACAAGAATATTTATTATCTGCTGAATAGAATTTTTTGGACTTACCGTGACAGCCGCCGTTTTCTTTGGGTAAAACGGCTACCATGGGCATCAAAAATCCAACATCTCTTTGGGCGAAATAACTATCCAAATATTTAAGTGCTTGCGCCCTTTCACTATCAGACATTAGCGTAAATGTACTCATGTCATCACCCACTCTTCCACTCCAATCCAAATGAGCAAAAACATTATTAGCTTTGTTTTTAAATTTGTCGTGCCAGAGTAAAGCCCAACACCAATCGCCTTCTTTTTTCCACCATCTCGAATAGCATGGTCCCTCTTCAATCCTACCGCCAGAACTAAGTCCTACACCCCCCTCAATAAAGTCAAATTGCCTTAAATAATTTTCATCTTCAATATCATTAGTTTGAGCTCCAATTACAATTTCCATTTCTTTAAGCTCGGCATATTTTCTCATTTTTTCCAGCACAATTCCAATTGAAGGATCCGAAATATAGTCTTGATAAAAAACTTGCCCAAACATAAAACTTTGCACACCTAAATCCATTGCTTTTTTGGTTATATCCAAAACATACCGCTGGTACTCTTTTTTGGCCAAAGATGGCTTACAGGTATGTTCCCCCCAGTCATTTTTACTGCCCGGTCGGCACATTTTGTCAAAATCAAGCTCTCGCTCCCCCACTTCATAATAATATTCAGATTTTGTGCTGATTGCTTCGGCGATAAACATTCCGTAAACAATATCTTTTTTTTCTATTTTTTGCATATTCTCCTTGATTTCCTCAAAATCAGGCGGAGCCAACCAAGTCTCAATTGAACGATGCAAATAATAGCATTTGGAACGATTAATCATATCCAACGAGCCCCCTGTGCCATCCACATAGCCATTTAATAATCCATCCGCCACACAACCCTCGCTTTTCATTTTTTCCATATTAGGCGGTGGAGGTGGCGGAATAACTTCATCAACTGGCAAAAGAGATTTTAATTTATTTTCATCTTCCCAATATTCATCACCTTTATTTTCAAAAACTATTTTTTCCTCTTTTTTAATTTCTGTCTTTTCTTTCCAAAAAATCGCCATGCCCAAAACTATCGCTCCCAAAAAAAGCGCCACCCAGACAATCTTTAGTCTTTTGGAATTTAAGTATTTCATATATAATTTTTAACCTCCCTTATTAATTAATTGTAATATATGAAGGGATTTAAGTAAAATGAAAAAATATTATTTAAAAAAACACCATATAAGTGTCTTTTTAATAAAAATATTTAATTCAAAATAACTACAAGATACTAAAAGTAAGCTCTGCATAATTCCCTGCTTTGTCATAGGCTCTAACCATCACTGTTTTGGCCTCGTTTCTGATAGCTACTGGAATACTATAGAAATCTGTTTTTTGCTTTTTCCAACTTCTCAAAACATGTCCATTTCTGTCTAAAACTTTTATCTTGTAATAATCTATTTCTGATTCTTCATCGGAGGCGGTAAAATTAATGGTTTTGTTTCTGTTTATGTTAGCTTGACTGGTCTTAGTAAATTTGGGTTTTTGAGAATCTGTTTTGATTTTAAATTTTTTAGTCACATCGGATTTATTGCCGACACTATCGGTAAAGCGAAGATAATAGGAGCTGATACTGCCGTCTTTGCCCTTGGGCAGATTTATCTTCCAGGCTCCGTTTTCATCTACTGTGGAAGTGTTTACCTTTTCTTTAGAGCCATTGCTGTTTACTTTGTAGAGAGCTACCTTTCCACTTTTGGCAAATTCATTTATGCCCTTAAGTTTCATCTTTTTTTCAGCCAAGTAATTAGTGCCCTTAAAGTTTATCTTTTCTTCGCTGTCAGTATTTAAAGAGAAATCGTTTTGTTTTATCTTTTCCAAATCAGCTTGATCGGTACTGAGACTGACACTGTGAATGGTCGGAGTTTTGGCTATGTCGGTAGTTGAAAAGATGGCTTTCCATTTGAAGCTATTGGCTTTGGTTTCGGCAGGAAATTGAGTGTTTTTATCCATAGCATTCCAGGTTGTTCCGTTATCAAGGGAATATTGAAAATCAAGACTTGTTCCTTCGGGGATGGAAGTATCGGCATTGAAATTAAATATGTTGGCGGTTTGACTAAATTCTGTGTTTTCTGATTCAAAGGTACCACTTGATTTGTAACCATTGGAAAAAGTGACGGCGGTTACTTTGGGAGTGGAATTGCTATCGGGGGTGGAGAGTTTAAGACCGTACTGGAGATATTCTTTACCCACTAAATCATTGGGATCAATTTTACAAGAAGTGTAATCGGTGCAATCTTCCGACCAGTTACCGATCGCATTTATCTTTATCCAATCAATTTCAATTGAATCATTGGCATTATTCCAGGTGTCTTTTTTCCAGTTTAGGTCGAAGCCGATGCTAGAAAAATTATAATACAAAGCTGGAAATGAAATTGTCTTCCACTCATTGTTGTTAGCCCAAAAAGATGCCACATTCTCCCAATTATCTGAAAAAAAATAATCATAGGAAGAACCCAATGTTCTGGTGGTGCTGTTTATCTTTACCCGGGCCGTTACTCGGCACAGCAAAGGAAAATAATCAACTGATTTACCGGTATTGATCCAAAAATCTGCATATTGATCAGTACTTGAGCTTATTGGGGTGGGATTGGAAATTTTCATAGTACCATCGGATTCTGTCACAGATTCAAAGGTTCCATTGGTATATCCGTAATAATCTCTCATGAATTCACCTATTAAGCCGTCCTCAAAATCATTCCGCCATACTTCCTCTCCTTCGGTCCGGTAGCGGAGGCTCACTGCCTGGCCACTTTCCGCTTCTTGTTTCCAGTTGATTTGAGTAACGGGCGTACTAGCTATTTTTAAAGATGGGGTACTCATGAAATTCCCTTCTGGCATATAGTCTTGGTCCGGATCAAGAATATATAATCCATAGTTTGTACCTAAATAGTAGATGTCATTTTCATAATCAATAGCAATGCTCCTTGGCGAAACGCTTTTCAGATTGTATTCCGGAAACATCTCTCGGGAAGAATCATCGGATGGATCTGATGTTCCTTTGTTGTCGATAACATAAAGTCCTGTATTAGTTCCCATAACATACATGTAATTGCTACTACTTTCGTCAATAAAAACATTATTTACATAACCTCCGGAAGGAAAAATGCTCTCACTTGATATCAAAACACCATTAGTGTCCGTAGTGGTTTCGTAAATTCCTGTACTTTTATAATTATAACTTCTATCATCGCTAAAATCCACCGTACCTTGAGTGTGGATCGCGACCAAGCCATTATTAGCGATGGCAAAATAAATAATATTGTTCTCATCATCATAAACTAGCCCATTTTGAGAGGAGAGCGCAGGTAGCTTGGGATTAGCTGACAAAAGAGTAAAGGCACCATTAGTTGTGTTATATACGCCATTTCTAACTCCACTTTTGTTATAGGCAAAACTGGTGTCATCACTCGGATCGGTGGTTTTTTTGGTATCAATGGCCGCTATGCCGATGGCGTCATTGCCGGTACAATAAATGATTCCGCTGTCAAAATCCATCTTGCAGTCTGTTATATCATCCTCCAACACGCGAGCCACCGAACCATTGGCTTTATAAGCAGTTACAAAAACATCATCAGACACGTCTTTTGTCCCCTTGGCATCCACCACCGATAACCCCCCAGCAGAGGTAGACGCACTAAACCCTCCTCCAATATACAGATAATTTGTGGTCGGATCCATAAATGAAAAAGAGGCGCCGCTTCTCTGCTCGGCATCAATGGAAATAGCAGGCGTGGAATTTTGATTGTAGGTAATCAGGGTCTCATCGTCGCTTGGAGTAGGTGTTTTTTTGGTATCAATTACTGTAAGACCGCCTTCCTCAGTATAACTTTCATTACTGATATATAGAAGTCCAGATTCTTCATCTTGCCAACTGTGCAACACATAATCAGCCCCTATGGCCGGAGTGGAATTGATGGTATACTCAGCCAATAATTCATCATCTTTTGGATCAAATGTTCGCTTATTATCTATCACCGACATTCCTCTGTTACTTTCTACATAGAGCAATTTATTATCTCCGCCAAAAAATATGCGACTTGCATATCTACTCACAATACCCGGGTTAGTTCCATTCGTATACCTATACTTATTATCCAAAATAATTTCCCCTCCATCTTCATTAGTTACCTGAATTGTATTTATTTCATTTAAATCACTTCCTACTTTATTGAAAGAAGTATTAGTCGTTTCGGTGTAATTGGTGGCAGCGTCTTGATAATCCAGCGCTATGTCTCCTTCAAATTCATCAATATTGAGATCTGTTTTTGTACCCAAAGAGAAGTCCTCTTTTTCATTCCAAGTTTTTGAGCCAACAGCCAAAATATTATTAGGCAAAAAAAATAAACAAGCCAAAAAAATTACCGTCAATGGTCGCATAAACATTTTACTCATCAATTTTGTTTTTAAGAATTAATCTTTTTATATTTTAACATAAAAAATAGAAAATAAATAATTTCAACCGAAATCAAATCTACTCACTGAAGCCTTGACAAAAAACTAGTTTACGGGTAAACTAATTTAGTTAGATAAATAGCGAATGTAACCAAGTACAAATTATGAAATGCATTAAAATCCCCTCTGAAGATTTCATCTTCATCGGAGAAAAAATCGAATCCATGGCCAATAAGTACATTTTTAAGCCCATGGGATTATCACTGGCTTCCATGAGAATTTTAAGCTATTTGGAAAATAAAAAAATAACCACCGCCAAAGAATTGATTATCTTAACCGGAAAAACAAAGTCTAATATTGCACAAAGGTTAAGCCTCTTGGAAAAGAATAAACTTATCATCCGGAAGAAGTTCCCTCAAAGCAAAGACAAGAGAGAAACTTATCTAAAAATAACCGCCTTGGGCAGAAAAAAACTCAAGGAAGCCTCTGGAAAAATAGAAAAATTTCATTTATCTAAGGAAAAATTTTTTACCCAAAAAGAAATTCAAGAGCATATCAAGTTCATGCAAAAATTATCTATTTTTTTAGATAAGGAAGATGCCAAATTAAGCAACATTTTTAATAAATTAAATTAATTAAATTTTATGAAAACACGTATGATTATATCCATCATCTTAATCGCTATTATTGCTATTTTGGCGTTTAGATTTTCTCAAAAAAAACCCACTGTCGATGAAGCGGTTGAAAAGAAACCGACCCTAGTTTCAACTCAAACAGTTGATACTAGTCATAGCTTTAAAAAAACCGTTAGTTATCCTGCCATTGTAGCTAGCAATCAACAAGCTACTTTAACTGCTAAAACTTCTGGGACCATTACTAAACTTAATTTTGATTTAGGAAAAAAAGTATCTCAAGGACAAAGATTGGCCACTATTGATTCCATAGGCGCATCTTCTGAGATTGGGAAAAACGGCCTACAAAGCAGTCGTATTCAAAGCCTAGAATTAGCTGTAAAATCCGCCAAGGAAAATTTCCGAGTTGCCAGAAATGCTTACAATAGAGATGANNTGGGGGATTCAATAAACGCTGGACAATCCATAGCAGTAATTTCTCAACTCGGAGCACTTGAAATTCAATTTTTTGTAGACAAAGAAGAACTTTCTCATTTCAAAATAGGAGATGAGGTAAATATTATTCAAGACAACTCTTTGGCTAAGGCTAAAATTAGTCTGATATCTCCCCAAGCGGATGAAAGCACCAAGAGATTCTTAATTAAAGCCACTCCGCTAAATAAACAAGATTACACCATCGGCTCAGTAATAACTGCTGAGTTTGCCATAAATTATACCCCTCAATCTCAAGAGAATATAGTTTTACCACTCTCTTCCATAGTTATAAGCCAAAATGAAAATTACATTTTTATTGCCAAAGACAATAAAGTAACTAAAACAAATGTTGAAATAATCAAAGTTTTCGGAGAAATGGCTGAAGTAAAAGTTTCGCTGGACAATAACGATGAAATTATTATAAATGGCAGCAAATTAGTTAAAGAAGGAGAAGAAATAGTAATTGAGAATAAGTAGCTTATTAATTTAATTTGAACCAGTGCGGGACCTAACTCCCCATTATGACCATGCGTTCAATTGCTGAAAAATGAAAAACAATATATTTAGAAAAAATCCCTCCTCAGAATCTAAAAAAATAAAATCCAGCGACTTGGCCTATTTGGAAAAGCTTCAGTTTGATCCTAAGCTAAAAAAGAGCTGGTTAAATTTTTTCGTAGTAAATTTTAGAGTAGTTATCTTGCTGATTATTTTGATGTCAGCTTGGGGAATTTATTCTTATATCAAGCTTCCCCGCGAATCTAATCCGGAAGTTAAAATTCCCATTGCAGTTATTACTGCTGTTTATCCTGGCGCCTCCCCTTCCGATGTGGAAGAGTTGGTAACCAAAAAAATTGAAACCAATATTTCCGGCGTTTCCGGGATAGATAAAATAACTTCCCAATCTACCAATTCTTTTTCTTCGGTAACAGTTGAATTCAACGCCAATGAAGACGTTGAAGATGCCGTACGTAAACTGCGAGACAAATTACCTGATATAGAAGATGATCTCCCCGAGGATGCCGATGATCCCCAAGTTATCGAAATATCTTTTGATGATACGCCAATTATTACCTTTGAGTTAACTGGTCCCTTTGACGGTTTTGTACTCAGGGAACATGCCGAAAAAATCCAAGATGAATTGGAAAAAATTTCCGGGATCCGAGAAGTAAAAATTTCCGGAGGAGACGAGAAGGAATTTGATATTTCCTATGATCCGCAAAAATTATCTTTTTTTAATATTTCCCTAGATCAAGCCAATCAAGCAGTCATCGCTACCAATCAAGCTATTCCGGCCGGCAATTTTGAAGGTAAGCAATACAATTACCCCGTGAGAACCGATGCGCGTTTTTATGACGCTGAAACTTTAGGAAATTTTCCTATCAGCCATCAAGAAAACGGAGCGATTGTTTATCTGCGCGATATCGCCAAGGTAGAAGAAAGAGCCATTGAAAAAACTATTCTTTCCCGATTTTCCCAAAATGGGCAACCACCGCAAAATTCAATCAGCATTGCTATAATTAAAAGGACTGGGAGTTCAATTTTGGATACCGTAGAACAAGCTAGAAATACAATTGATGAACAACTTAAAACTTTCCCCTCCGGCTTAACTTATGCGCCCACAGTTAACATGGCTGAATTAATAGAGCATGATTTCGAGCAATTAGCTCATGATTTTATTATTACTTTAGTGCTGGTAGTTGGTGTTCTGTTTTTAGTAGTGGGACTAAAAGAAGCTTTCGTAGCTGGATTAGCTATTCCTTTGGTATTTTTTTGTACTTTTGGCGTAATGCTTATGACTGGCACCTCCTTAAATTTCCTGTCTATTTTTTCACTTCTTTTGGCTCTAGGACTTTTGGTGGATGATGCCATTGTAGTGGTAAGCGCCACTAAACAATACATGAAAACCGGAAAATTTACNNGGAGAATATATCAAATCTATTCCTATCACCGTCTCTGTTACCTTATTTGCTTCTTTGATCATTGCGCTGATGATTAACCACCCCTTGGCTGCTGTTTTAGAAAGAATTAGAATGACGAAGAAATTTTTCTTTTTGATTATTTTCTTATTGCTAGTTTTAGGAATTTTCGCTATCACTTTTCATAATATTTATGGATATATTTTTAGCGGACTATTCTTTATGATAGTTATTTGGATGCTTTTTTGGTATTTCAAAAAAGGCACCCCCATTTTAAAACAAAATGAATTACTCGCCACAAAAGAATGGAAAGACGACGAGCTCATCAAGAAGAAACTTTATACTCAAGCCAATCATGAATCAGACGACTTTGGTCAAAGATTAATCCATGGCATCATTCACTTTGATAGAGTCTTGCCAATTTACGAAAAATATTTGAAAAAAATAATCCTGACCAAAAAATCCCGCTGGAGTTTTATCGGTGCTATAATTATTTTATTTATTTTTTCGGTATCTCTTCCTATTTTTGGCATAGTCAAGACTGAGTTTTTTCCTGTCTCTGATGCTGAAGAAATTTATATCAGCATGCGCGCCCCAGCCGGCTTGAACTTGGAAGAATCTGATAAAATTATCCAAAAAGTAGAAGAAAAACTTTATAAATATCCAGAAATAATAAATTTTTCGACATTAGTTGGAAACCCTGGATCAGGCGGGGACGTTGGTATAGTACAAGATACCTCCAATACCGCTTCAATCACCATTAAATTATCTCCAGTCAAAGAAAGAGAGCGTAAATCATATGAAATCACTAATGCCATCCGTAATGATATAGCGGATATCCAAGAAGCGACCATTAAAGTAAGTAGTCCTTCCGGAGGACCGCCTGCGGGCGCAGCCTTCCAAGCGCAAATCATGGGAGACGACTTGCAAAAATTAGACAAAGTTGCCAATGATCTAAAAATAATTTTAGATTCTATCGAAGGAACCATCAATACTGACACCTCTCTCAAAGAGTCGCCAGCGGAGTACACTTTCAAATTAGATCCGGCAAAAATGGAACTTTATAATCTAAATGCCTCTCTTGTGGGAATGACCTTGCGTACCGCTATTTCCGGCAATGATATCTCCAATGTTATTCAGGGCAATGATGATATTGATGTAGTGGCCAGATTTGATGAGAATAAAATACCAGCCCTGGACTCCATCCAAAATTTACAAATTTTAAATACGCTTGGGCAACCGGTTTACCTAAAAGATGTAGCCAATATCGAACTTAAGCCTTCGGTGGAAGCCATCAATCGCATTGATCAAAAAAGAACTGTACTTTTGACAGCTGGAGCCGATGCAAGTACAAATTCAAATCAAATCTTAGCTCAGTTTCAAGATAAACTTGCAACCGATTACCAGTTACCTCAAGGTTATGAGATAACTTATGGAGGAGAAAATGAACAAAACGCTGAATCAGTAGCCTCGATCCTAAGGGCTATGATTATTGCGGGAATTCTGATTCTTTCCACTATGATTATTCAATTTAACTCTTTTAGGAAATCATTAATCGTATTAGTTACTCTTCCCCTAGCTTTAATTGGAACATTTTTAGGCTTAGCTATCTTTGGAATCAGCTTGAGTTTTCCGGGCTTAATCGGAATTCTGGCACTCTTTGGAATCGTGGTAAAAAATGCCATTATCCTAATTGATAAAATAAATCTCAATCTTGAAAGCCAAATTCCTTTCATGGATTCAGTGGTCGATGCGGGTAAATCTAGATTGGAAGCCATATTTGTGACCTCAATCTGTACCATTTTTGGAATTGTTCCCATCACTCTCTCCAATGAGTTATGGCGCGCCCTAGGAAGCGCAGTTATCTTTGGTTTGATTCTCTCATCTTTCCTAACTTTATTTCTCGTTCCAGTCTTATTTGTAACCTTTATTAAAGAAAAGAAATAAAAGTCTTAACTTAAAAATAAAAACCGCCCTAATTAATCGGGGCGGTTTTTATTTAAGAAATAAGTAAAAAATATTATTTACCTAAAACAATCACGATATCAGCACTTTTCTCTTCCTCAGAGGATGCCAATTTAATTTCCATCTCTAATTCATTATTTTTTAAAAAATCAGCAATTTTTTGCGCCTCTTCCTTGAGATTATCCTCCTTATAATAAAGTGCGGTTGTAGCAGATTTTTCCGTAGGATAATTTTTCGCTTCTATGTTTTCATATTTTTGACCAACCAATGTGTCTTTTATTTTTCCGGCCGCTCCCGCTACCCCGCTTCCATTGTAAACATCAATTTTCATTTTCGAGAGATCGATTTTTTGAAGTTTCCCTTTCTCTTCGACTATAGCCTCCACTTCTTGAGAATTATTACTTTCTTGTTGCTGATCAATACTTACTTCAGGGACAGTGGCAACCTTCTCTTCTTTTTTATCATCTAAAAACATGTACCAGGCTCCCCCGGCTAGCACCATTGTTATTAAAACTAAAACAACAGCTGTCCATTTAAATCCGCTTTTTGCGTCAGTTTTGCTTCCCTGAATAACTATAGTGTCTTCTGGGGTGACCACACCCTCTTCTTGACTCAATTCTTCTGCCATCAATTCCTTTTCTCTTGTTATGTCCCCAAGAGAATTCGCGGAAATAATTTGTTTTTTTTCTATTTTAGTCGACAAAGCCACTGGCTCACTTTTAACAATACCTTCTTGTTTGGTATCATCCATCAAAAACAATGAACTATCTACAAAATCATTTCCCACTATTTCATCATTTGAGGTATTTTGAGCTTTATTATTTTCATTTGAATAATCAGTAGAATTAATTCCATTTAAAATATCTTCATCTGACAATTCATTTCGACTATCTTTTTTACTTAACATTTGTTTAAATTTTTAAAAAATCAATTCGCCTTTTTAAAGGCAGACGATTATATTAAAAACATTTTCAATATGCAATTTATTTTAATTTGATATTTGAATTATACTATAAAAAAGGAAATTCATGAAATAGCATGAAGCACAAAACATGAATCATGAATCATTAAAGCAAAACATTAAAACAAAAAAATAGCAAATCTACTTCATCAGTCAAAAGTCATCGAGTCATTGATGATTGGTGACAATGGTAATTTTTGGTAATCCTAGATTCTTAAATTCTCAAATTCGTAATTTCGCCCGCCTNNTAATAAATTTATCCATTAAGTGGCACTGGCCGGCGGGCATAAGTTCGCCTGCCACGTGATAAAAAATTATTTTTTATTTTACGTGGCACTTCACAGGTATTGCTAAAACCCCTTTTTTGCGCCATAATGAAACATGATAATTTTAAAATGAAAAAGATTTATGATTGATAATAAAATATTTGAAAAACTCACCCTTCATGCTAAAAATAGCCTCAAAGAAGCTCTAAATATAGCTAATTTCTATAGCGGAGAAACTATTTGCTCTGAACATTTGTTTTTAGCAATTTTTTTGGAAAAAGGCAGTCTGGGAAGCAATATTTTAATTGATTTGGGGATAAGTCAGGATTCTTTTGATAAGGTTTTGAAAATAAAAAATAAAAATTCCAAAGAACTAAAAAGAGATCTGGAAATTTCTCAAGAGTTAAAAAAAATTATTACCCGCGCGTATCTGTTAGCTAGCAAATTCAGTTATTCTTATATTGGCACCGAGCATTTAGTTTTTTCCATCATGGAAAATCCCAATGATACCATTGGAAAAATTCTAAGCTTGGGAGAAAAATCTTTGGAAAACAAATCCGGGGATAAAAAAATGCCCGCCAAAGTCCTGACTTCCTCTGCTAATAACTCAAACATGCTAGACAAGAGTTTTCTTTCGGGAATATTTAAAGCCCTTAATTTACCGGGGATGGATTTTCCGGCTTTTTCCAATGCTTCTCAAAAATCCAACAACACTCCCAATTTAGATTACTTTTGTATTAATTTAAATAAAAAAGTAGAAAATGAAGATGTAATTTTGGTGGGCAGAGAAAAAGAGATGGAAAGAATTTTTAATTCCTTAGGCAGAAAAAGCAAAAACAACCCGCTCCTAATCGGAGATCCTGGCATCGGAAAAACTGCTATTGTGGAAGGTCTGGCCAAAAAAATTAATCGGGAACAAGTTCCTCAAAATCTGCTTAATAAAAAAATATTATCTCTGGACATCGCCTTAGTAGTAGCAGGAACAAACTTCCGAGGAGAATTCGAACAACGGCTAAAAGATATCCTTCAAGAAGCTTCTGAAAACAAGGATGTTATAATTTTTATTGACGAAATTCATGGCATCGTAGGCGCTGGTAACGCTTCTGGCGGTTTAGACGCTGCCAATATCTTAAAACCCCTGCTTACGCAAGGCGCTATTCGCTGTATCGGAGCAACCACGCTTGAAGAATACAAAAAATATATTGAAAAAGATTCCGCTCTCGAAAGACGCTTTCAACCTATCATATTAAAAGAGCCATCCAAAGCAGATGCTTTAAAAATAATAAAAGGCATTAAAAAGAATTACGAAAAATTTCATCACGTAACAATTACTGATGAAGCTACTAATGCTGCCGTAGAATTAAGTTCTCGCTATATTCAAGACAGATTTCAACCTGATAAATCAATAGACTTAATTGACGAAACCGCTTCCCGCATAAAAAGTCAAATTGATATTTCTCCTCTAACCAAGGAATTAAAAAGAGTCGAAAAGAAATTAATGGACTTAATTGACAAAAAACACACTCTTATCGCCGAAGAAAATTATGATGAAGCGATCAAGTTAAGAAAAAAAGAAGATGAACTCACCGCCAAGATATCTATTCTCAAAAATGCCCAAAAGAAATACGAAAAAGAAAACAAACTCCTGATTACCGAAGAAGATATCGCCCACACCATCTCCCTAGTCACTAATATTCCTATCCAAAAAATACTGGCTCAGTCTTCGGAAAAAACTCAAAACATATTTGAAAAATTAAACAACGTTGTCATCGGACAAAAAGAAGCCCTTCAAAAAATAACCTGGTCCATTTTGCGCGCTCAAAGCGGAATTGGCGACACAGAAAAACCGATCGGCTCTTTTCTTTTCTTGGGTCCAAGCGGCGTAGGAAAAACTTTAAGCGCCAAAACTTTGGCTCAAGAATTTTTTGGCAACAGTCACGCTTTAATCAAGATAGATATGAGCGAATTTATCGAAAAGCATAATGTTTCTCGATTAATTGGAGCGCCCGCCGGATATATCGGTTATGGCGAAGGGGGTAAATTAACTGAAAAAATCAGACGCCAACCCTACAGCTTGATTCTTTTTGATGAGATAGAAAAAGCTCATCCAGATGTATTTAATATTTTACTTCAATTATTGGAGGAAGGCATCTTAACTGATGCCGAGGGACGAAAAGTAAATTTCAAAAATACTATCGTAATTTTAACTTCCAATATAGGAACTAAGGAGTTTACTGCAGCTTCCTCAATTGGATTTTCTTCTGATGACAAAAACGAATTAAATAAAAAATTTGAGACTATTAGTCACAAAGTTTTAACTGAACTTAAGGAAAAAATGAAGCCAGAAATATTGAATCGATTGGACGAAATAATCGTTTTTAATCCTCTCAAAAAAGAAGACATCGAAAAAATAGTCATCCTTGAAATGAAAAAATTGGCGCAAAAACTAACAGCTAAAAAAATTAAATTATCTTATTCAAAGAATTTAATAAAATTCTTGGTGGAGAAAAGTTTCTCTAACGAAAAAGGCGCCCGCTATATCAAAAAAAATATCCGAGATTTTGTAGAAAACGAAATTGCTGATAAAATCACTTACAATAAAATAAAGAAAAACAGCTTAAAACTTGATATCAAAGACAAAAAAATAACTAGCAAATAAACTTTCCACACTTTGATATATTAATAATAAAATAAAGCGGCATTAAAACAATTGAGCTAAAAGTCATTAGTTATCTGCAATCAGTCATCAAAATGCATTTCCGCTTTGATGACTGATGACTTTTGACTTGATGACTATTATCTTATTTCACAAATTTTGCACTTTTAATTTTTAACTTATCTCATGGATATAAAAAAGTTCATATTAGATATGGTCTTTCCAATTTATTGCATTTCTTGCCACCAAGAAGGTGTTTGGTTTTGCGATAAATGTTTCCAGAAATTGATTTTCAAAACCGAACAGACCTGCCCTATTTGCAAAAAAATTATTGTGCCCAATGGAGAAATTTGCTTTGACTGCAAATACCAAAATAATATTGATGGAATTTTAGTTTCTTCTTTTTATCGCAAAAAGAAAGAAAAAACAATGGTAGCCAAACTTATTCACTACTATAAATACCGTTTTATTTCTTCTATCGGCCAAATTTTGGGGAAAGTTTTAGAAAAATCAATTCTAAATTCTACCCTACCCTTGCCCGAAATAATAATCCCCGTTCCGCTTCATCCTCGCCGTTTGCGCTGGAGGGGCTTTAACCAGTCAGCGATTTTAGCTCATTACTTGGGTGAAAACCTTACTCCCGGATTTTCCATACCGGTTTATTCTGATATTTTAGCAAGAAATCGATATACCCAACCACAAATGGAAATAAAAGATAAACAAAAAAGAGTGATCAATGCTCAAAATGCGTTTAGTTTAAATCCAAAAGAAAATTCCAAAATTAAAGGAAAAACAATTTTTCTAGTTGATGATATCGCTACAACCGGGAGTACTTTATTTGAATGTGCCCGAGTTCTCAAAGAAGGCGGAGCCAAAAAAGTTTACGGGGTAGTTTTAGCAAGGCAATAATAACTTTAAATGTCAAATTCCCAATGTCAAATTCCAAATAAAAATATAAATTATTAAATATCCAAAAAATAAAAATACATTTTTTATACATTAGCAAATTAATATTAAATATTACAAACGAAATGTGCGGAATAAAAAAACCGCCAGCTAATTAACGCTACGCGGTTTTTATTTTCAAAAGTTAAGTCATTTGAAATTTATTTGGAATTTGAAATTGGCAATTTGGCATTCTGCTAATTCACAACAGTGTCTCCATTTAAATCAAAACTATAATTTTTAATCTCTCCATCGGGTAATTTTACGCTTACCTTGGTTGGCACTGCTCCACTGCCGGATTGTTTTTGAATTTTTAATTTATATTCGTTTGATTTTAATTCTTTGGGCAAGATATATTTAATTTCAACTGTTTTTTGCGAATTAATCGGTACCTTAATAAATCCTCCTGTAAACTTTTTATTAAAATCCTCTCCATAAATAACATCCCCACCTTCAAATTTATTTATGCGAGAACCTGCAGGCACATACAATCTTAAATAAGTAAGATAATCTCTGGTCATCCAATTTTTTTCTTTTCCCGTATGAGCATAACTTATTTTAAGTGTAGCTTCCGGAATTTCCTTGGTTAAATCAACAGAATAGTCCAAAGAGCGCTTCATGAAATAATCACTTTTATAAGCACCAATATTAGTGTCCGCTACCATCAAATAATCACTGCTCCAACTAGTATCCACTGCTCCATCGGCCTTTATCTCCTGGGCCAACCCTTTCAACTTATCATCGGTAAAGTATAATTGAATATTTTTATTTTTCAATTCTCCGGCTAAATTTTTAGCTAATTTTATTTTCTCTAATTTAGAAAGCTGCACTGTTTTCTTTAATAACTCTTTTAAAAAATCATTCATGACTTCTTTTCTTTCTCCGGTTGAAATTCCCTGCTTGTGAAAATCTATTTCCACTTGTTTTTCTAAGGTAAGCAAAGCGCTGTCCGCCTCAAAAACATTAGGATAACCCTCTAGTTTAATTGGTCCAGTAACTTTGAGGATACTCTCCAAAACAGCCGCATTCACCGCTATCACTCCATCAAATTTTTCTTCTCCCTGACCCTGATAATAAAACTCTAAAGCTTTTTTGGCATTAGTGGGATAATCCGGAGAATAATTTGAATCTCTTAATTTCCAAGAATTTATTCTAAAAACTTTCTTCATTGGAAACGGCATATCATTATTATCGGGAATACGGCCATCGAAATTAGAAGTGTCATGAATAGCATAGGACTTAACTCTGCCATTTTCCATTTTAATTATCCCGAAAGAACCAATGTATCCTCCACCCGGGCGCAATTCCATATTATTTTGAAACAGCACTAGAAAAACTTTTTCCCCACCAATAATCTCCTTTACCAATTTGGTGAGAGCAGTAGTTGAAACTTTGTTATTACCAGCAGATTTATCTGAAGGGTTTTTAAAAAAGAAATATCCCAAAGAAAAAATCAAAATTGCAATCAAGCCGATGGCGATAAATTTCTCGTTTTTTTTAATCATAAGGGTTAAGCAAAATTATACTAAGCCGGATTACTTATTTCCCAATAGCTCATTTAATCTTTTTTTAAATTCTTCTTCAGTAGGCTCTTTTGTAGTATCTTCCAAATTACTCTCATCTTGGGCAAGGAAAAGATCCTGAGTTTCGCTTTCGGGGAATATCCCAAGCTCATTTAAAACTTCTTTCTCGTTTGGAATATCCTCTTTGTGCTGAATTATTTTATCCAAATCATCTTCCGCAACCGGCAAGTTGGATGGAAAAGCAGCTTTTTTAAAATTGACATAAGGCTCATCATTTAAATCAGCTAATTTATTTTTTACGCTGTCGGCAATTATTTTATTTTCTGATACTGTTTGTTTATCTCTACTTTTTTCCAGCGGAAAAGAAGAAGAAAGTTTTTGAATTTTTTCTCGGTTAGTTTTAAAAAAATCACCCAAATAATTCTCAGTTTCGGCATTTTTTTTACTGCTCTCCATTCTTCTTTTAATAAAAAATAAGCTGGCTCTTTCCGAAAGATCAAGAATCAATTGAATAAACAAAGCCAATATTAATCCAATCAAAATACTCGCCCCAGCAATCAAGAAATAGTTAGTTTTAGATTGAAACTCCACAGAAACAACCTGCAAGCTCAAATCATTTTTAACATTATAATATTTACTGATTAAATTTAACAGTTTACTGGTTGATTTTTCAGCCAAAAGAGACGCCTCTGCCCTATCCTCGCCACTAGCAGATATTTCAATTAAATCATTTTTAGGATCATTTTTCAAAACAACATTCTCGCCAAATATATTTTTCTTATCAGCGATTATGACAATATTCTCCTTTATTCTGTTTAAATAGACAGCTGTTTTTGTATTTTGAGGAGAAATTAAAATATTAATTCTAGCGGTTTGAGTATTATAATTATCCAATAGCAAAAAATAGGCACTTATTCCAAAAGCTAGCGCCACAAACACAAAATAAACACTAATATTTCGCAAAAATCCTTTCTTATTCTTATTAACCATAAAAACAAATAATCTTAATGCATTCCCTTAATTAACTAAAAATAATATCAAATAAAACAAGACTTGTCAATGTTTATCTAATGTTATATAATTTAGGTATAAAAATAAAAACACACAAATAAAAATTGAAAGATTTTATGTAAATTTTAATATTTTTGAAATATTGAGATTGTTATAAAATCTGAACAAAAAAATGACAAAAAAAACTCTTGACAATGATAAATCTTTACAAATAGAAGCCCTTAGAAAAACCATTACCAGCGCGGAAAAAACCATTCAAAGTGCCAAGGCTATGCTTTTGCAACTTGAAGGAAAAAAGAAAATTAACCGACATGCGAAAAACATTGAAACTGACGAGGGCGATGTTATTTATGGCACATTTGACGGACAAATAATGATTGGGGATGACGGTAAACAATACCCCGTACCAGCCAATTATGCTTCCAAATCTAAACTGGTAGAAGGAGATTTATTGAAACTATCGATCAACAATGGAGTTTTTATGTATAAACAAGTCGGACCGATAGAAAGAAAGAATTTAATCGGCATAGCTGGGCAAGATGAAGGTGGAAATTATTTCGTAATAAGTGAAGGCGTTCCCTATAAAATATTATTAGCTTCAATCACTTATTTTAAAATTGAACCAGGCGATGAAGTTGTTATCACTATTCCTGCCGAAAAACTGAGCATTTGGGCAGCCATTGAAAATGTCTTGCAAAAAAATGAAGAAATAAAAGACTACGATACCATCGCTATGCATAAAAAAGATTTCTCCCAGAAAAAACGAGGCGAGGAAGAAATCTCAGAAGAAAAAGAAATTTCAACAAAAGAAGATGGTGACGATGACAAAAATTTAATGATAGATGAATGGATGAGCGATATCGAGGAAATTAAAAAAGAAATTCAGGAAGAAAAAACCAATATTCAAGCTTAAAAATAAAAATTAAAGCATCAAAGCATTAAAACAAAAAACATTAAAGCATTTCTCGCTCCAGTGTTTGCTTGTTTCATTGTTCAATTGACCAAATTTATGTCAGAAAGCACAAATTTAAATCGCAAAGATTTAAAGTTTAGTTTTATTGCTGGTTTTCTTATCGGGCTTTTGGCTATGCCGGTAGTTAAGGCTGCCAGACCGGATATTTATGATTCAATTTACCTTACAATTATCCCCTTCTTTTTTATCGCTACTCCCTTGGGCGCAGCTATTGCTATCAGATTAAGCCAAAAAATAAGCATAATTTGGCAATTAGCTAAATTTATAGTAATCGGAGTTCTAAACACCGTTGTAGACTTAGGATTCTTATCTTTCTTGACCTTTCTATTTAAAAGCTACGTTGATTTAAATTCTACTGATACCTTTTTAATGCTGGGTGCTTCCACCATCACATTTTATTCTGTTTACAAGGGGCTTTCTTTTATTGTGGCTAACGTAAACAGTTATTATTGGAATAAATACTGGACTTTTGAAGAAAATATCAAAAAATCATCTTCAGAAATCGTGCAATTTTTCGTGGTCAGCCTCTTGGGATTTTTAATCAATATCACTACCGCCTCCTATGTTTTTGGCGCAATTAATCCAATCGGCGGGCTTAATTCTGATCAATGGGGTCTTATCGGGGCCGCTATCGGAAGTATCGCCGGCTTACTTTGGAACTTCATCGGCTACAAACTTTGGGTATTCAAAAAATGATATTCGAAGAATATCATCCTGGACAGAATCAATATATTAACAAAAACTAAAAAACATTCATTTAATGGATGTTTTTTTATAATATGACTGGATAATTTTGAATTTTTAATTTCAAATTTTGATTCAAATTATAATGTTTTAATATTTAAAAAAAATTAAGACTAAAATCAAGTGCTATTTTAGAATATCGCCACATCTAATTAACAATTTACAATGACATGCTCCCTTTCAATCATTCAATTATTTGAAATTGATTCAAAATTTGAAATTAAAAATTCAAAATTGCCCAAACGGCTTATTTTATCTCTATATTTCCCCAATCCTCTCGACTATGTTAAAATGTTAATATGTTAATATACTAAAATGAATAAATATGGCCTCCAATACCCTTTATCGTAAATACCGCCCCGCTGAATTTTCAGATGTTGTGGGACAACAACACATTGTACGCACTCTTTCAAATGCTATTAGCTATAATCGTATTGGCCAAGCCTATCTTTTTACCGGTCCTCGCGGAACAGGCAAAACTACCCTAGCCAGACTTTTTGCCCAAACGGTTAATTGCAATGAGCCAGTTAAAAAATCTAAAGAAGGCTTTTTGTCTCCTTGCTTAAAATGTGAAAATTGCCAACAGTTTAAAAACAATACTGCTACTGACATAATTGAAATCGATGCCGCCTCTAATACGGGCGTAGACAATATTCGAGAATTAAGAGAAACCGCCAAACTTTCTCCCCTTAAAGGAAAATATAAAGTTTATATCATAGACGAGGTCCACATGCTCTCACAGGGCGCTTTTAACGCTCTTTTAAAAATTTTAGAAGAACCACCTGCTCATATTATTTTTATCCTTGCTACCACCGAAATTCACAAGGTTCCCGAAACCATAATTTCGCGCTGCCAAAGATTTGATTTTTCTAAATTTGATATTGAAGAAATCATTGGCAAGCTTTCTCTTATTGCTAAAAAAGAAAAAATAAAAATCGATAACGCTGCCCTTGAGTTAATTGCTATCAGCGCCGAAGGAGGCATGCGAGATGCAGAATCTTTTTTGGAGCAAATAATCACCCTAGAAAAAGACGCTATTACTAGCGAAAAAGTAGCCGATATATTAGGGATTAGCAGCAATCAATCGGTAGAAGATTTAACTAGATTGGTTTTTGACAAAAAAACCTCCGAGGCACTTTTGTTGATCAATAAAATTTATAAAGACGGCTACAATCTCGAATTTTTAGCCAAAAGCTGGTTAGAGTATCTGCGCAAAGTAATGCTTCTAAGTATTGATGAAAAGATGGATAAAAAAATATTTTCCAAAATGACCAAGGAACAAAAAGAAAAAATAAAAACTGTTTCCAAAAAAGCTTCTCTTGATTTTATTATTCTTTGCATCCATAAAGTTTCAGAAAACATTTCCAAAATTAAAGAATCTTTTATTCCTCAGCTTCCCTTGGAATCTATAATAGTAGAATTAACTAAGTCTGATTTTACCAGTTCAAATTCCTCCTCCGCTTCTGTATTACCTCAAACTCCTGCCACCCAAAACAAACCCCTTAAAAAAAATGACTTTGCTCCCGTAGCTGAAAAAAAAATTTCTGAAACTAATTTAACTGAAAGCATTGCAGAAATTCCCGAAGCTCTCGTAGCGGAAAAAGAAAATTCTCCCGAAATTAAATCCGTATCTCAAAAACCCAGCGGAGAAAAAATCAATATTTATGAAATTGATAAAAACTGGAAAGCTATAGTAGACGAAATTAGAGAACAAAATTGCTCTTTGGCTATGATGCTTTCCAATTCCAAACCGATTGAGAGTAATCGAGAAGGTACCATTCATATAGTGATTCGCCACTCTTTCCAAAAAGATCTCATCAATAAAGCTGAAAACAGGTTGACAATTAGTGATATTTCTAATAAAATCACAGGGTTGGCATTCAAAGTGATTGCTGTAAGCGAAGAAGAGTCCGGGGTCAAATTAAAAAAGATTTTACCGGATGCAACATCTGATGGTGCTGACAACTCATGCGGAGAAAACGGCTCTCAAGAATCGCTTCTTTCCGATGCCATGGCGCTGATGGGAGGAAAAGTAGTAACCAATGAATAAAAATTTCAAATTACAAATTTTCAATTTCAAATGAATGTTTAAATGACTAATGTTGAAATGAATTTGACTGTTTATTTTTTTGTTAATTTAAATTCAAGATTTTATTTGAAATTTAATCATTGGATATTGATTGAAAATTGAAAATTGGTTATTGAAAATTATTATCTTGGGGATTAGCCAAGCGGTAAGNNGGGATTAGCCAAGCGGTAAGGCATCCCGATTACTATCGGGACAAGCGGATGGGTTCGAATCAGTAAAATTTTTTAACACATAGAGAATTTAAAAAATTTAATAAAAAGTTTTTGTATTTAAAGTTGGGGATTAGCCAAGCGGTAAGNNATTAGCCAAGCGGTAAGGCAACGGGTTTTGATCCCGTCATGCGGGGGTTCGAATCCCTCATCCCCAACTTTGCATGCAAATCTTTAAAAAATAAAAGTATGACTTTCTTTGTTTATATATTAGAAAGCTCAAAAGATAAAAAATTTTATATTGGCCAAACTAATAATCTTGAAAATAGAATAAACAGGCACAATTCTGGCCAAGTTTCTTCCACAAAAAACAGAAGGCCTTTAAAAATTATTTATAGTGAAAAATTCTCTACTCGCAAAGAATCTATGAATAGGGAAAAATATTTAAAATCATTAAAAAATTCTCGATATATCTTAAATAACATAATAAGTTCCGTTGTTCAAAACAAAGAAAAAGCACGCGACAGAGAATGAGTGATGCGGAAATCCCTCATCCCTAAAACCTATGTCAAACAGCACTTATAAACTGTTTTATTAATTATTTGGTTGACAAAAATGTTTTTTAAGTGCATAATGCATCGTTCTGGTTAAGCAGGCGAGTTTTACTAAAACTCATTAAAGATGAACGTTTTTTAAAAAAGGAGCCACGCTATGAAGAAGTATTTATTTGCAGTTTTTGCATGTTTATTCCTCTTATCTTCGAATGTTCACGCAGAGGATATCATCCGACCCCCAGAAAAAGTCAAAATTCTCATGGGGAAGTTGCTGACAATCGAAAACACCCACGAGTCCGGCACGTTTTATTGTCGAGTAACTGGAGTTTCCGAATATATCGCCAGCATGGGCAGAGAGGTTACTCTTTCTGTATCCGGCCTGAACATCAACGGCGAACAGATCGGCACCGTATCCTATCAAATTGACGCCAATTATTCTTCAAGTGAACAATGGCAAGTAATCGCCAAGGGTCGCGCAATGAAGGTGCGGATTTCATCGATCGAATAATATCATTGCATTGAACAAACTCGCTCAACCGCCACCCTGCCAATACATTTGGTATGGGTGGCTTTTTTTATGCAAAAATAATAATGGTCCGTATTTCTAATTTACGAAACGAATATTATTGACACATCCATAAAATTAATACTATATTATACTAAGATTTAACAAGTGTGATATTTTTTAACCCGTCGCTAAAATATGTGGCGATAGAAGCAAGTCCTATCTATAACCAGAAAAGGAGCAGCTATGAAAGTATCAGAACAATCCCCTAAAGAGCTCAAAGAAATGCAAGAAGCCGCAAAACGGCAACATGATGGTGCTGGCATCGATCAACCGCTTGAAGCAATTGATCATTGTCTTGATTGCCGAGATTACGAAGAATGCACCCATCCGGACAAAACTATCCGATAAAAGTCTCGTGAGCGTTTCTGCTAGCCCACCCCACCCTGCCGATAATTTGGTACGGGTGGTGTTTTTTATACAAAAAAAACTATCCCAAATACTGTTACTAAACATTCAAATCAGACCATGCCCCACAAATTATGAAATTTAAATCGATTCAGTTGTGATTTCATTTTGCACTAAAATTAATAAAAAAATAAACAATCGCTATGGATACATAAAAGAATTTAACAATATTATGCCATATTTTGTGAAATAATTTTAAAAAATATATTTATATTGACTTATTTAAAATAAAAGCGTATAATGCACAGTATAACAATTAAAATAAAAATGTATGGAAGAAACAGACTTTAATTTTGAACTATTCGAAGGAAGGGGCGGAAAGTATAATGTTGCCATTAGCATATCTAAACCTGGAATACTTTCTTTCAGCTCTGGAATGCACCACAGTTATCAATTATCCCAATACAAGGGTATAAATTTGTTTTTTGATAGATTAAAAAATACTATAGCAATAAAATTTAACACAGAAGAAGTAGAAAATATGTTCACAATGAAACACAGGGCAGATAATAAGGGTAGTTTTGTGGCATGTAAATCTTTTATAACTGCGTACAAATTAGACGATTATTTCGGTAAAAAATTTAATCCAAAGAATATACAGCATCCCCAATTAGGTGAGCTTACCATAATATCATTAGATGAGATTTAATAATTTATAAAATTAGAAAACAAAAAACCTCCGGCGCCAACCGAAGATTTTGCTAAAAGCAAATATCGCTTTTATGTATTAAATTTACCATAAATAAAATTTGATTGCAAGATAAAATAAAAAAAATAATTTTTTAAAAATAAAAAAATGACAAAAAAAATTCCCAACTAAAAAAGACACGAAACTTGTTAATATTTCCGTGTCTTTCCTATAAGCATAATGCTATTGTAACTAATAAAATTATAGCAGGTTCTCTGGATATTAACAATCTTATATTAATAAAAATTTAATTTAATCTAAAAACAATGAAAAAAACTTATTTAATTTCCTATGATCTAGGAATGCCAGAAACATCAACAGACTACGCAAAATTAATATCGCATATAAAATCATTGGGTACTTGGGCAACTCCGCTAAAGTCTCAATGGTTCGTAGTTTCAGAAAAAACAACTTCAGAAATAAGAACTGAATTACAAAATTTTATTGACGCTAACGATAAAATTCTTGTGATAGATGTAACTAAAGATGCCTGGGCAACCTGGGGCATAGACAAAGCAGTAACAAGTTGGATGAAAGATAATATCTAAAGAATATGGTGGCAGGATATTTTTTAATATTCTGCCACCAATAAAAATATGGAAAATAGTGAAAATTATAAGACTAGCATTAGTTTGCCACCAGAAGAAACAAAAGAATTAATAAACATTGAATCACCAAATGATAACATCTCAACTTCAGAAAAAGAAAAGATAACCAAAGAGAGAAAAATTTTAATTGATCCAGTTCAAAAGGGACGCTTTACAAGGGCAATAAATGATTTCAAGTCTGATTCTGGTAAATTACTAGAAGAAATAAAGGGCACCCATACTAAAATTCTTGAGTTAAATGCAGAAGGCGAAAATGTTAAACAAAAAATTGATACTGCATTTGCCGATATTGAAGAAAAATTAGAAATAGCAAATAAGAAACATGCGAAAATATTAGAAATTCATACTGAGATTTTTGAGTCAACAGAAGAAAAGGAATCTATTAAAAATAATATAAAAAAAGCAGAAGAAGAAATTAACAAAGCAGCTGAAACGGTCAGAGAAAAGAAAAAAAATTTTAATGATTATTATGAAAAAATTTTTGGATCTAAAAATGAAGCGGGCGATGAAATTACTGGTTTAAAACAAGAAATAGAAAAAAACTCAAATAAGCTCACGGAATTGTATAAGCAAGAGAATGCTAAATTCAAAACTCTTTTTGAAAAAATTGAGGGACTCTTACCTGGAGCAACTAATGCTGGATTAGCAGTGGCTTTTTCAACACAAAAAGATAAGTATAGAAATCCGAATATTTTTTGGGCATTTATATTTATCGCAACAATGGCAGCAATGGCATTATTTGGGGTTGACACATTAAAAAGCATAACAAATATTACAACGAAGGAACCACTAAGTCTTTCGTTGGTCATATCACTAATATTAGCAAGGACTCCATTTTTTATAGCAGTAATTTGGTTGGGTATTTTTTCTAGTAAACAACAAAGTCAAAACAAAAGACTAGAACAAGAATATGCACACAAGGAAAGTATTGCAAAATCGTACGAGGGATTCAAAAGGCAAATTGAAAGCCTCGAAGAAACAGATGAACACAAAGAATTATCTATGAAATTAATGAGAAACATTGTTAACTCAGTTGGATATAATCCAAGTTTAACACTTGATAACGAAAGTCATCGCGAAGAACCACCATTGATTGATAAGGCGTTGTCATTTTTTACTAATGGGAAGAAAAAATTTGAAGCAAACGAGAAATAAACTATTTTAAATAGAAAAATTTCTAACCAGATAAATTCCAACTTCGTCCCATAGCATCAACAAAAATTTAAAAAGCCTCTTCCAAATTTTATGGACTAGGCTTTTTTTGTTCAGATTGTTCCTGTAGGATTTATAATTAATTTAAAATTTTATTAACTCTCCCGTTGGCTAGTGAAAAATATTTTAATCCCCAAAAGTTTAAACTCCCATTTTATCAGAAAACAAATTAAGATAAGACAGCAAATCCAAAACCCTAATTCGGTAGTCGCAAGGTTAATGATAAGATTTACCGTTAATTGTCCAAAAATAAGAGGGAGCGTAATTGCAATAAAATTAATGACAGTATTGCAAATAAACAAATAAATATAAGAAGAAATAAAAGGAGCAGCAACAATATCAATTGGAACAAGAATCGCAAAACCTATGCACTTGATAATATTCATAACAATCCCCTTTTCGAATAAATTACAAATTAGTACTTCAGTTTTTAATTAACTAGCCCTATTTATTTTGACTCATAACAATGACATATGATTAATTTTCTGTCAATAGAAAAAGGCAACCGTTCACTGACCCCAATAACGAAAGATGCCTGTCTTTGCGATGTTTAAATTATCTCTAAAGATGATTCAAAACTCCTGACATGGCCCTGCCTGCCGGCAGGTAGGAATCCAGGATTTAATATAAAGATTTATATTTCTTTCTAGACTGCCACGCAATTTGAGAGTACTCAAATTACTCGCAGAGACATGTAAAAAAACATATGCTAAAGAATTTTACACCAGCGATCAATCAAAAAACAGCCTATTTTTGGCTGTTTTTTTAGTTCAAAATTACCTTGAGAAGATCTATGAAATCTTAATTAGCAGGGTTTTTGGGAGCTCGGCATTCACTGATTAAGCAGATATTTCGAAAAGTAATAGTTTTCCCATCATCTCCGCTTTTAGTATTTTCTGTTATTCCAAAAGAATAAGTATTTCCTGCGCATACTCCCAATTTTTCAAAATCAGATTGGGCGCGACTCACTTGGCCATCTCTTTTGGTTTGGAAGAAAGAATAAAAGTTTCCTCCGGCTTTAATCGCCACTCTTCCGTTTTCTGCTTTAATATCCTCAACAGTTAAGTCCATAAATTTTATATCACTCATTTTTTTATTTTATTTAATTAATTTTATACATCCATTATCTTATCACGAAATGAACAATATTAAAAATAATCTCAAAGTTCTTTAAAACCCCTTTAATTTCATTATTCCCATTTTTCTTCTTCTCAGGAACCAGGATAATAAAAGCGCTCCAACACCACCTGCCGTAAAGTAAGGCCAAACTCTTTTTTGTATTTTTGGCAATTCTTCTTGAACAGTCGTGGCTCCCTCTACTCTTTTCTCTCCTACTTCTTCTTGATCAGTATTGATATTTTGATTTTCTCCGGCGCTATTGTTTTCCTGCGGAGCTTGCGAAGCTGTCTCATTTGTTCCCTCATCAGTTACAATCACCCCTTCTCCGCTTTCTGGAATTTCCACAGAAATATTTTTCTCATCACTTTTATTTCCAGCTTCGTCTACGCTTACCAATTTGTAATAATATTTTTCTCCCCTAGCAACGTCACGGTCGGTTATATCTTTGTCATTATCATTGTTTTTGGCCATGCGCGAACCGGAATTGGTATCAAAATTTTTACTAGTTCCCCTATAAATATACACTTGATCAATATCGGAATCATCAGCGCTCCAATCCAACTTTACGGTATTTTTTTCTCCATCATACTTCACGTCTAAGCTGCTAATTTCATCTGGAGCCTGAGTATCAACTTTTACATTCTTAACCTCTACCGCACTATAATTCCCCGCCTTGTCCAAGGAGCGATAATAGAAAATATGTTTGCCATCATTAATTTTTACTGCCTCAGTATAAGTTACCCATATACCCGCTTGCGAATCAATTTGATATTCAATTTTGTCCAAATTGATATTATCATTGGCAGTCAAATTTATCTCTGGAATTGTATCGTACCAACCATTTTGACCGTTAGCGGAATTTGGATTAATAGCTAGATTGATTTCCGGAATAGTTTTATCAAGAACAATAGTTAGGGTGTAAGTATTTTCCATATTTCCAGCATTATCTATGGCGTGAGATTTGATGATATATGAACCTTCAACCACGGAACCCAAAGTATAATCCCAAGAATTTATCCCACTGGCTTCAACCAAAAATTCCTCCGTCTGCCAAGCTGAACCATTCCAATATTTATTTGAACCATTTTGAATGGAAAGTTTTACTATTTCTACACCGCTTAAATTATCACTAGCTGTTCCGCTCAATTTCCCATCCCAAGAATTACTATAAACAATTTCATTGTCCCCTCCTCCATTTATAGTGCTAGCTGGATCAGTCTTATCAATATTAGCTCCATTTGATTCGGTTATTAATGTATAACAGTTACCAGCCTTATCACAAATAGTTGGAGTAACTGAGCAAGTTTGATCTTCCCCTTCAGTATCTATGGTACAATTTAGGTCACCATATTCTTCCTCTAGATTATCATCAGTAAATTCGAAAACTGAAGTCTGAGTAGAATTATACCAACCGGAAAATGGTGTTTTAAAATAAAGATTTGGAGATGTATTATCCACTTCAATATCGACTACAAAATCAGCGCTGCGATTATCTGCTGCATCTCTTTCGGCAAACTTAATTTGATATTCACCATCCTCCACATTTTTTGTATTCCAAGAGTAAAACAATTTATCACTAAATTGATCTGTATGGTTTACTACTTTTGAATAGACTTGTTGACCATTGCTTTTTTTAAATATTGCCAACCAATAATGATGTGGATGATTGTCTGATACAAGTCCTCTTATTGCAACTGTCCCTGAAATCAATGATGATATCGGTGTAATTATTTGTGCAACAGGTATGGTCTTATCTATATTATCAACCTTGGCTAAAACTGAACCGGTATTTCCCGCTTCATCTTTAAATTCAAAGGTAAATTCTCCATTCTCAGTGAAGGTGTAAGTATTTCCTAAATTATTAGTCACAGTAACCGGCTCGCTAGGATTAAGCGTAGCGATAACATTACCATTTGTTAAAGAAGCTACACTATAATTCACAGTTGCGGTCGGGGCAGTGTTGTCCACTGTAACTTTCCACAATTCACTCCAACCGCTTTCATTTCCAGCAGCATCCACAGCTTTTACTCTCCACCAAAAAGTCGTGTCAGGCACATTGCTAGCACTTTTTGAATTTGTTTTAAATTCTTCGTGCCATCTTAAATTTGTCGCTTCTTCGTTATGATAACTTTCATAAATATATTTTACTGCGTCAGGCACGACACTCCAAGAATTAACCAAAGATGGTTTTCCTTTCATAAAAGAATTATTTTCAGGAGAAATAAGCGTAGGAATGGCAGGTTTTTCTAAATCAAGGAAAATGGTATATGAGATAGCAATAGGACCTTCATTTCCAGCCCCATCAACCGCAAGAACGGTATAATAATAAGGGTTATTTCCTGGAGTCATATTGCCATCATAATAAGTTCCATATACTTTTTTATGATAAGGATTTGTTTTTGTTCCGAGCCAATAATAATCAACGTCGTCAGATTCGAGATTAGCATCCCAGGCTATTCTTATTTGAGTATTATTAGTATATCCGTTGGCTGGAATTTTATTATTTGTATTACTATTGTGCCCTTTATATATAACCAGTCCCTCAGGCAATTCAGGTGCTACATTATCAAATACAGCTGATAATTTTTTAATTTCACTGTGTGAATTTGCGATATCTTCAGCAATGGCATTCACGCAAAATGAACCATTGAGCGAAGATGTGTTAAAAGTAGCACGATAGCGATCATCTCCATCAGTATCTGTTTTTATAATTGAATCAATTTTTGTACCATTTCCATCACACACATTGTCAGACAATCTTGGTTTAGTTATGTAAAATTCTACATTAGCCACCTTATTGTTATCGGAGGATAATAAGCTCACAGTAATGTCTGATCTATAAATAGACTTAATATTTTCAATTTTAAAATCATTCAATGTTGGGCGAGTTTCATCGATATTAAAATTTAAAGATTTTGTATTTTGATATCTTATGCCACTACCAGATAAACCATTTGATTGAACTTTTAAGTAATAAGCACTACCATTAAGAGATGGTTTTGTTCCATCATAATCCCTCATAAGATCACAAATAATATATTGCCCTTCTGAACGTAAATCACAATTTTTTCTAGAAATTATATATTCACCACCAATTTGTAAATTGTTTTCTGAATTAAATATTTTAAAAGACATGCTGTTGGTTTGGTTATATTGATCATCAATTTTAACTCTGGCAAACATATCTGTTGGCCGAAAAGTCTGATCCTCTCTTGACGGCGTAACATATTCAAACCAAGGCGTATCTATGGAATATATATTAGCTGATCCAGCAATATCATACCAATTATCATTAATTTTAAATTTACCTGTAATAATATACTTACCTCCTGGTAAATTTTTTCCAACTCTATACCATTGAAAACCTGAAGCTGCTCCCGATATTTTATAAATATCATTATCATATCCATTTTTTACATAATCACTGTCTATGACATCCTGACTGAATTGTGAACCAATTCCCATTATTGAAAACTGCACTTCTGAAGCCACGGCTGGAATTTTTACCTGAGAAGCCACATCTCCATAATTGTTTTCACGAACACTAAATTCCGAGGAAGTAAAGCTTGATTCTACTGTCCCCGTATACTGACCGATTTCACAATCATTATTCCAAATAATTTCACCCTCTTCCCAATTTTTGCCTAATGGCAACAAATCTTCAATTGGGGGAATAATATCGCCATTATGTTTAATATGACCATTTAATGCACCGCTATTTGATATAGTTTCTAAATTATATTTTCCATTACCGCCCATATGGCAAATCATCAATGAGTCAATGATTTCTTTTAACATATACACTCTTGTATTTTCATAATCAGTAAAATAATATTGATTTAACGTATCATCAACTAAAACATTTTTTCTAATATCATCTAACCAAATATGGGTGGTTTCATTGTGGGAGCTATGCCCCTTTACGATAAGCTTTGCTTCCATTGTTACACCACTGCCCTGATCAACATTGATTCCACCCCAACCATTTCCAGATGTAACAATATTTTCAACGGTAACAATCGAACCATTCACGGTAATTCCTGAGGAATCATTATTTGAAACTGTAACATTGTCTAACAATACATTACTAGCCTTATAAATATTAATTCCATGCAAACCGGTACCATCTTCTCCGTCAATAACTATATTTTTTACTGTAGTATTATTACTAAATATTACCAAAGAAGAATTATTAGAATTGTCTATTTTTGAAAATGAGGGAGAAATGGTATTATTCTTTCCATCAATAGTTATCTCTTTGTTTACAATAACTCTACTCTCAACTTCAATATCATCAAGTATATCTATAGTGTCTCCATTGTTAGCACTATCAATAGCATCTTGAAGATTATCATAGCAAGTACCCGAAATATATATTTCACCCTCACAATCTTCCGGGTCATTCGTCACCACAAATATAGTAAAATGATTCATCTCATTAGCCTCGACTGAATTATTTTTCACATCTATATCCGTAGCTACTTCCGCCTTATCAAGATTATCCACATCTTCGGCAAATTTAACTTGTACATCACTTTCATTTTCTGGTTTTGGCAATGTTAAATCATATTCGAAAGTTCCGTTTTTCATGTCAGATGTAATGTCATAAGCTTTATCAGAAAGCGCTCCGAGTTCAGCAATTTGCTCGTCTGTTAAAGTAACTTCTTCGATAGTAAGACTGCCAGGATTTTCCGGCAATTTAGAAAAAGTAACGGTTACTTTGTCATTTTGCGGAGCAACGTAAGTTTTATCAAGCTCCACCTTGCTCATCGTAGCTTTTTTTCCATCAATCTCCCAAGTGGCTTCCTTCTTAGATTCAGTTTTTACTTCTTCTGTTTTATTTTCCTCTTCAGTCAATTTCTCCTCATCAGTCACCAAGGTATCAGCTTTTGGCTCTACTACTATTTCTTTTTCTTCCTCTTTCCTGGATTCTTCTTCTATAACTTCTTCTGATTCATCTGAAGCGGGTAAAATTTCCGGATTAGTTTCTATATCTCCAGAGACATTCTCAGATGGTTCAGTTTGCATTGCAGGCACATCTCCCTCGGTAGCCCTGGCGGTATTTGCAAAAACCATATTTAACGAAGACATCTGGAAGACAAATATCGGCAACATCATGCTTGCAACCATTTTTTTTACCAACTTTTGATTACTTTTTTTGAACATTTTTTCAATCATACTCGTTTTTGTTACATTATTTACTTAAAAAAATTTATATAAAAAAAGCCAACTCTTTTACTGCGCTACAAGCACAGCAAAAAATAGTTGGCTCCCTAAAGCAAACATATTCTTTTTTAAAAAAAAGAATTTTTTCATCACCCGTATTTTAGAACAAAATTCCTTTGTCTTGTCCTATTTTATATTTAATTTATCTTTTTCTGTTTTACAAAAAAACCGACTCAAACAACAAACCTCCATGGGTTTATTATTTAAGCCGGTTTCGCCAGTGGACTCCTCGTGTGTTCATAAGCGACCATTCCTTTCGGGATACCTCGGTCTTTCTACACA
>DNVQ01000044.1:0-56032 GCA_003507475.1 Candidatus Moraniibacteriota bacterium
AATCTCGAAAATGAAAATCTCGCGCCCAATATCTTGCCAACCCTGGATTACTTTGGGTTTATAAAATAACATGCAACATTCAAGGCTCAACCTTGGGATCTTTTAAGGTTGAGCTTTTTGCAATTTTCAATACTTAATAACCATTCAATATTGAAATATATAAATTTTCAATAATAAATTAATTTGATATTATTTTAGGATACGAATAATTTCCCCCAATTAAAAAGAGCGAGATACCCTATCGAGGATACTCGCTCTTTTGTGCGCCAACCAAGCGTATTGGCTGGCGCACATTCGTCCACTCTTGGCCTAGAATAGCTTACTGGGTGGACTCGCTGCCGCTGTTGTTGAGGTTTGCTTTTTCGACTTGATTTCCCTTGCACTGTACCGGCCCTGCGACGATTGAAGAGGTGACTGCATGCGGGGAAAGACCATAGAGTTTTTTAGATGTCGTCATCGTCATGAACTCCTTATCTAAAATTGGAAGTTGAGGTTTCGCCGTGTGGAGCTTTTAGTATAGGTTCATTGAACGCTCCACTATTCAATGCCCCTAGGGATAGCGATCTTTCCTCCTGGAAAGTTGTCATCCCGTCAGTTGGTGCCGGCTGCCTGCCTGCAGTGAATGTGTGCGCCGATGTTCGCCCAGTTTACTCCGCCGATGGTTCCGATGACATTCATTACAGGTGCTGCGCGTGTAGCCGATGTAGCCATAGGACTTCTCCTTTTGTTGAGGTTACCGGTTGTACTACGCCATGGATCAAGAAAAAATGAAGAACGTAAATTAAATTTACTAAAAAAAATCCACACTGTCAACACTTAAGTACTTACTAATTTACTTACCTAAATATAAAATTTAATAAAAATTAGAGCAATAAAAATCATCTTCATTGCCATATAAGGATATATAGCAAAAAAATAAATTATTATTTTAAAATAAATTTAAAAAGCGCAAGGATCCGTTGGGATCACTTGCGCTTTATTTACTGCTCGCCATCTTTTGGCGCAAAGCTCATCATTGTTGCAGATGAGAACTTCACAAAAGAGGCTGAGGTGGACTATTGATTTTTATCCTCCTTCTTTTGCCCAGACGTTCGTGACTGGGCATCCAGAAAATAAAATCAATACTCCAAGAGGTTGGCGCGCGACGATTTTTCCTTTCGAGGAAAATTTCGCGTGCCGAGCCGGCGGGATCAGGCGTAGGAACCCTTGGCGGCACCGATGATATCCACATTTTTCATATAAGTGGTCACGGGGGTGGCGTGCAGGTGGCCGGAATCAAAGTGTCCGGCAGGGCCGATCGCAGTTGAGGTGGATGCATTCATATTTTTTTTACAGGTGCCGAGGCTCAGGGCCTGACCGGTGTCATGGAACTTTCGCATAGCGCTTCCTCCTTGGTTGATTTTTGACTGCGCAATCTGTTTTATAAAATATAATTTTGATTTCCCCACAAGCACATCCGTCCCGGGTTTGGGATGCGATAGGGAAAAATAAATTTCTAAGATTGAAATTCATTTTTCCCCTCACATCCAAGTAGCTTTTGACTTCGTAATTTGAAAGTACTTACTGCTGACATTAGCAAAATACTTTCTCAATGTCAACGTCCAAACATAGCATATTATTGAAATTTTGTCAAGCACTTTACCTGAATTAGCCTAAATTTAGCAAATTTTTACCCTAAATTCCTAATTTTTGGCGTATTTATTGAATTTTTTGCCTACCATGGATGACACAAATGATGCGAATTTAATGCAAATAACACAAATATGCGCATTAAAAAATAAATCTAGATTGTCACGGCGGAGTACCGCCTCGCAATGACAAAACCTAGCAAGCTTTGCACACTCATATTCTATTCCTCATTTTTAATTCTTAATTCATAATTCTTAATTCGTCAACTTTCTTGCTATAAATCCCCCACTCTGCTATAATGGTATAAACTTGTTCGTGCATCTTTTAATTTAGTAAGCTTAGTACGCGGTCGAAGCAAGAAGGTAAAATACAACAATTTGGCTCTTATATAATTAATTTTATATATAGCTAAAAAGAAATATGGCAAATAAATTATATGTTGGAAATCTTCCATACACAGTAAAGGATGGAGATTTAAATCAACTTTTCGCTCAAGCCGGAGCAGTAGCATCAGCTGTTATCATCAATGATAAAGCAACTGGACGCAGCAAAGGTTTTGGATTTGTTGAGATGACCACAGACGAAGAGGCTCAAAAAGCTATCGATATGCTTAACGGTCAAGAAATCGAGGGAAGAAAACTGACAGTAAACGAGGCTCGCCCAATGCAACCACGAGAAGATCGCGGTGGTTTCAGAGGGGGAAATAGATTCTAATTTAGTTTAGAAACTTCAAAAAAACATCTCTTAATTGAGATGTTTTTTTTGTTTTTTAAATATTGATTTATAATAATATTCATTGCCAAATCCAAGACTAATTTGACTAAAAAATAACTTTCATACTATTATTATATTAAAGCTTTTATAGCACAATAGCTCTTTGGATAAAAAATTAACTCTTGGTGATCTTATGTCGAAATCAACTCAGACAAAAAGATTTGAAAGTGATGAGATAATATGCGCCCTAGAGGAAATCACCGAAAATCTAGAGGCTTTAAAATATCAGCTAGACGCTACCTTCATCGATAGAATATATACCCAGCATAACTTACGACTTGCTACCAACATAGTTAGCGTTAATGCTCGAAAAATAAGAACCCATCACTATTTGAAAGATTTTCTAAAGACTATTATCCAGCAATTAAATCTTGAGCGAACCATAAGAAATCTAGAGAAAGACTTGGAAGCGCTAAAATTTTCTTTAAATTTCTTAAAGCACTCAAAATAACTTCCACTTCCTCGGATTGTCAAAAGGCGATCCGAGGCTGTTTTAATAAAAAATACTCTCTAGGTGTCTAAGTTTTAGAATATTTTTCCCACCTTCATCAAATAAAATAGTTACTGCATCAAAGCGATAAGATTGATCCCAATAATCATTTTCTTTAATATAGCTTTGCGCAATTTTTTGAAGTTTATATAATTTATCTCTAGTGATATTTTCTTCCGGCAAAATTATTTCCAAACCCTTGGAAATTCTGCTTTTTACCTCCACAAATACAATTTGCTGTCCCTCCCTGGCTATTATATCAATTTCTCCCAATCTTTTGCCTTTTTTATTTTGATAATTAAATTCAATAATTTTAAATCCTTTTTTCTCAAGATACTTTCCGGCCTCCTTTTCTCCCAAGCTTCCAATATTTTTGTCTTTATTTTTATTCCAAAACATATATTTAAAATTTCAAAATTCCAATTTCAAATGTCAAATAAATTGAAAATGTTTGAATAATTAAACTATAAGAAAGATTATTCGATAATTTATTATTTTTAATTTTAAATTTATTTGGATTTAGAAATTTAAACCTTTATTTGACATTGGGAATTGGGAATTTGACATTCATATCTTATTTCTCCAAATCTCTCAATTCACCAATCAATTCTTTTTCTCGTCGGCTTAATTTTTTGGGCACTACCACTCTGATTTTTACCAAATGATGACCCCTGCCACCGCCGCGCAAAAATGGAACTCCCATATTACGAATTCTAAACACTTCCCCATTTTGAGTACCTGCAGGAATTTTCATAGAAACTTTTCCCTCAATAGTTTCTATTTCAATCTTATCCCCTAAAGCTGCTTGAGCAAATGAAATTTCCTCTTCTGAAATTATATTATTCTCCTCATCTCTGGCAAATTTATCATGTTTTCTGATATGAACATTTATAAATAAATCTCCATTGGGAGCGCCGTGCTTCCCCGCCTCTCCCTCTCCTCTCACGGAAATAGTTTGACCGCTGCTTATTCCGGCGGGAATATCCACTACTATATTCTTTTCTTCCTTATGAATTCCCTCCCCTTGGCATCTTTTACATTTTTCAGTATAAACCCTACCTCGCCCTTTACACCTATCGCATACTGACTCTTGAGCAATTGTTCCCAAAATAGTTCTAATAGATTTTCTTATTTTTCCTGAACCATTGCAGTCCTTGCATGTTTCTTCTTTTGCTCCTGGGGCGCCACCGCTTCCATCGCAAACCTCACATTTTACATTTTTATAAAGTTTAATATTTCTCTTTACTCCTTCAACCATTTCTTTGAAAGTTATTTCTATATCAGCCTGAATATCTCGCCCTGCTTCCTGATGAAATCCAGCAGATCTATTTCCAAAAATATCAGAAAAAACATCTTCCCATCCGCTGGCACCAGAAAATCCCCCAAATCCCCCCTGCCCAAAACCGCCAAATCCAGAAAAACCCCCGGATCCGCCTGCACCTTCAAAGGTTTGACCAAACTGATCATATTGGCCTCTTTTTGTTTTATCAGACAAGACCTGATAGGCCTCGTTAATTTCCTTAAATTTCTCCTCATCTCCGCCTTCTTTATCAGGATGATATTTATGAGCTAGTTTTCGATAAGCTTTTTTTATTTCCTCTTCTGAGGCTCCTTTTTCTACTCCTAATATTTTATAATAATCAGCCATAAGACAAAAATTTAATATTCTTAATTTCTTTAATAACTTAACATAAAATAAAAAAATTAGCAATCATTGTAGGCGAGTGCTAAATTAAAATTTATAATTTTACAGGAATAATTAGCTATCTCCTTTGCTAATCAGGGGGACAAAAGTAAAGCCGGAATACTTTTCTTCATAAAAATCATTTTCCCCTCTTCTTTCAACATAATTAAGATAATTATTAATAGGAATTACCATTTTACCACCAATTTTCAACTGATCTTTTAATTCCTGGGGTATTTCACTAGCAGAAGCTGAAACTAATATTCTATCATAAGGAGCCCTGGGCGCATAACCTTTACTCCCATCGATATTATAAATTTCCGCCACTTCTTTTTTTATTTCTCTTATTTTACGAATATTCTTTCTTCCAAATTCGCACAATTCTTTAATTCTCTCTAAAGATATAACCTTCCCCTTCTCTCCCACAATATAAGCCAGCAAGGCAGTGGTCCAGCCTGAACCGCTACCAATATCCAATATTTTTTGATCTTTCAAGGGATCCAATAATTCAAGCATTATCGCCACTGTTGTTGGCTGAGAAATTGTCTGACCATATCCTATCGGCAAAGGAATATCAGCATTAGCGCTTTGCTCTAATTCAGGAAGAACAAAATTAACTCTATCAACGTTAGCAAAAGATTCAATGATAAAATGGTTTCTCAAATAACCATCTTTCATTAATTTATTAGTCAATATGTTCATAAAAATACTAAAAAATAATATAATTACATGCCAATTACTTGAACTGTAACATCTCTTTTTCTTCCACCATCAAATTCTATCACAAAAATATTCTGCCTACTACCAAGCATCATTTTTCCTTTTGTAACAGGGATAGTCTGACTAGTTCCTAACAATATTGATTTGGCGTGAGAATGCCCATTACTTCGTCCATCAGATCTTACAGCATTATTTCTTAGCTCAAATAAATCATGTGAATAATGGTCTTCCACAGGCACCAATCTATATAAAACTCGCATAAAATCCTGCAGTAGCATTGATTCATTGTGATTAATAGCTAATCCCATAGTGGTATGAGAGCAAAAGAGAGTTACCTGCCCCTCCCGTATTCCAGAGCTATCTATAACTTCTTGAACTTTATCTGTAACGTCCATAAATTCTATTTGAGTTTTACTTTCCAAATTTATCTTTGTATTATGTATCTTCATATTTTTATTTATCCCGTTAAATTGCGGTAATCCGCACTATTTAACTGGGATTGCCCCATTAAATAAATAGACTTTTTAACGATATGAACCCATTAAATTCATTCTATTTAATTAGTTATTAATTATTATTTAAATTCTCTCTTAAAGCTCTAGCGGCTTCTTCTGGCTGAATCATAGAAATTTCAATTCCAGTTTCCAATTCAAATCCTGCCCAGGTGGAAGTATGAGGTAAAATTTCAATATGCCAATGATATCTTCTGTAATCTTTTCCATCGCAGGGAGAAGTATGGATGTAAAAATTATAAGGAGTATTGTTAATTGTTTTTTTAATAGCGCCTAAGGAGTTTTTCAAAACTTCAGCTAGTTTTATCTTTTCTTCATCCGTAATTCTTTCAAAATAAGAATTATGTTTTTTTGGCATTATCCAAATTTCAAAAGCGCTCCTACTGGCAAAGGGACAAAAGGCTATGAAAGTTTCATTTTCAAAAACAATTCTTTTTTTAGCCATACCCTCATATTCTGCCATTTCACAATAAACACATTTTCTTAAACTTTTATAATATAACTCTGCGCCATCCAATTCTTGTTTTATATATGGAGATATAACTGGAATAGCAATTAATTGAGAATGGGGATGCGCAATTGATGCACCAGCTTCTTTTCCAAAATTATGAAATATTGTGATATAGTTAACACTCTTTTTTTTCATTAATTCCAAATATCTATCTTGAAAAGCATCTATAATTTCTGCTACTTCAATAATTTCTAAATCTGGAATATGTTTAAAGTGATCTCTACTTACAATAACTTCGTGATAACCGGTTCCAGTCATAGCGAAATATGGCCCCTCCTCAAGTGATCGCGGAACTTTTCCTCGAGAAAAAGCGGGATATTTATTGGGAAAAACTTTTAAAGTCCAATCACCATCGCTTTTGGAATAAATCAAAACATCCTTCTCTTGCCCACTTTCTTTTGGATCGCAAAAAAGACAGCCATCACTATCTAAATGATCAGCCAATTTTTGAGTGCTATATTCGGCCCTTGAAAAATCCTCGGGTCTTTTGGCGCGACCAGTAGCTATCACAACCCAATCTCCAGTCACGATATCCTGTCGCAATTCCGAATCAATTATTTGCTTTTTTTCTGCAGGCGCCTCCTCGAATTCTTTTTTTATTTTTTCTCCCTCCTGAGAGATGTTTATTTGCATTTTTATTTTTGTTTGCCCCGCCCGCCTAGGCTTGGCGCCTAGTCGAGACTGGTTAAGTTGCGGTAATCCGCACTATTTAACTGGGGTTACCTCATTATTAAAACTAGATCAATCTGTAATTATTTAATTTAATTTATTCCTACTTAAATATGCGATTCAAATATAATCCTAGCTTTATTTTTTACAACTAAGCCTTCTTCATCTCCTCCACTTTTTTATCCAATTGGTACACCCCTTTTATCATATTCCATTTTACACTAAACAAGTCTTTAAAAGTACTGATATATCCACTTATACCAACAGTGCTATCGCCGCTGTCAATCCATTCAACAGGAACTTCTGTTATTTTATAGCCCAGCTTCTTGCCAATCATAAGTAACTCAAAATCAAGACCCCATCTATTTACGGTGGTGCGAGGAAGGATGTCTTGAGTAGCTTCTTTTGTAAAAGCTTTAAATCCACATTGCGTATCTTTCATTCCCCAAAGTCCTCCTACCATTTGAATTAAAAGGTTGCCTCCATTACCAAGCCATTCTTTCCAAAACGGTTGATGAACCTTAACCTCAGACTCTGCCATATCCCTGGAACCAATTACAATATCAAAATTTTCATCTTTAAACTTTGGTAAAAATCTATCAAACATTTTTATCGGAGTCGCTCCATCCATATCGGTAAAAATTACTATGTCTCCATCTGCTTGAACCATCCCCTCTCTAAGAGTAAAACCTTTTCCCATATTTTCCTTTCTATCTAAAATCCGAATATTTTCTAATTTACTAGCATGCTCTTTTACTAATTGAGCAGTATTATCCTTGGGACCATCAAGAGCAATTAATATTTCATAATTAAGATTTTTATTTTTAAAATATTCACCTATTGATTCAAGATGTTCTTTCATTTTATCCTTTCTCATTTCTTCATTATAAGTTGGTATCACTACTGATACATAGGGGTTTTTATTTTCCATTTATTTTTTTTAAAAATTAAAACTAAAAATTATATTATAATCTAACTTAAATAAATTATACTATAAAGTCGTATAGCATACAACATGAAATATTTTAACACATTAAAATATTAGAATATTAGAATAAAAAAGATTAGCAGGATGCTCAAATTCACACATTCCCAAATTCGTATATTCGTAAAAATTCGTAATTAGTAAAAAAATTATAATTTATTTTTTCTCAGAAACGCTTCAATAAATTCATCAATTTCACCATTTAAAACTGCTTCCGGATTAGTGCTTTCCAAATCTGTACGATGATCTTTGACTAACTTATATGGATGTATCACATAGGAGCGAATCTGACTTCCCCACTCGGCACTCTGATGTCCTCCTTTTAATTTTCTTTTCGCCAGCTCCTGTTCCTCTAAAAATTTCTTATGCAATTTAGCAGACAATAATTTCATAGCTCTCTCTTTATTTTGAAGCTGAGATCTTTCTGTTTGACAGGCCGCTACAGTATTAGTAGGTATGTGCGTTATTCTTACTGCACTATCCGTAGTGTTGACGCTTTGACCTCCGGCTCCCGAAGATCTAAAAGTGTCAATTTTCAAATCTTCACTTTTTATTTTAACTTCCTCTATATTCTCTATAACTGGCAAAACCTCAACTAAAGCAAATGAGGTTTGTCTCAAATTATCGGAATTAAAGGGAGACAATCTTACTAATCGATGAGTACCAGCTTCACTCTTAAGCAGTCCATAAGAATATAGTCCATTTATCTCAAAAGTTACACTTTTTATTCCCGCCTCCCCACCGCGAGATTCATCCAAAATTTTAGTATTAAAATTTTTTAATTGAGCATAACGAAGATACATTCGCAAAAGCATCTCTGACCAATCTTGCGCATCCACTCCTCCCGCTCCAGCATGTATCGAAATAATAGCACTATTTTTATCGTATTTATCTCCTAAAAATGTCTTCATCTCCAACTCCTTGAAATCTTTTTCTAAGCCAGATATCTGATCTTCTAACTCTTTTTTTTCTTTATCATTATTAACAAAATCAATCATCTCCAAGAAATAATCTATCTTATTAGTATTGTCTTCTATTTTCCCAATACTCCTTTTTAACTCTTCCAATTCTTGCATAATCACCCCAGCTTTCTCGTGATCATCCCAAAAACCCTCACGATTAATTTCAATTTCGAGTTCCTTTATCCTGCTTTTTTTATTTTCCAGGTCAAAGACATTCCCGCAAGGACGGGATGCTACTTTTCATTTCTTCCAATTTCTTTTTTAATTCAAGCATTTTTTAAAAAAAATACAAATTTAAAATATGATGCAAAAAATAATTGCTATATTGTTAATTGATAAATTGTTGTATTGTTTTATTGTTTTAATGTTAATTTGTTTTTATGCTTTAATGCTTTATGCGCCCATCGCTTTTCGCAACTCTTCCTGGGCTGCTTTCATGGTGGTCTTAAAATTTTCTATTGCCAACTTAACAGACTCTTTTCTAACTTCTCTTAAGGTCTGAATGGATTCCTGTACTTTTTTAACCTCAGACACCTTTGCTTTATAATTTTCCCTAGCTGTCTTTATATCATTTTTCAATTGAGTCATGACTGATTTTAGTTCCTCACCACTAGCACCGTTTTCGCAAGAACTTTTTGCCTTATCGATTGCTGTTTCAACACTGCTTCTAAATTCATTGCGAAACGTTTCCACAGAAGTTTCTCTCGTAGCAATTGCCCTATCTATTCCTGCATTCATTGTTTTCTTAGCACTATCAATCGCCTCTCTTCTTGTCTTAATCGCTGTTTCAACAGCGGTCTTGAATTTTTCCACAGCGGCTTTTTTAGCGGAATCTTCTCCAGCCTTCGCTTTCAATTTATCATAAAAAACATCCCTATTTTGATCTCTTACCTCTCTTCGCTCTGATAAATCAGCATCTCTCTTTGCTCTATTTTCCTCCATTTCCTTAGTTCGAATTTGAACTCTTTCCTTTAATTTATCCTCTCCATTCTTTTTTCCGATTTTTTTTTCCAAGCGAGTCAGTACATCATCAATTCTTGAGCAAACTTTCTCATTTCTTCTTTCTTCAACGGCTGACTTTCTTTCTTCAATATCAGTTTTCTTATCTAGACTTATGGCCTGCGCTCCAATTGCCACAAAGGTCAGAACGGTAATCATCATCGTCAAGCCTAATAATTTCATTTTATTTTTCATCGTTTTATAATTAAATAATTTAAAAATCACAAAATATTTCATTAGTAAACCTCATTTTCAATTGAATCCAATTCTCCCTCATCATCAAATTGAGAATCATCCACGATACCATCGGACAAATCATCTGCATCTTCTTCAAAGTCAACGTCTACCTCGGTTAAGTCAATTTCTTCCCGTTCTCGATTATTAGAATCGTTCATTGAGGTGCTAGTTTTTATCGATTCCTGATCAGATTTATAATTAACCTCGATAGATGAGTTATCGTCTGTGACATTTTTGGACATAACAAAAAATAGCACGCACAAGATAATTGCTACTACTATAAATATCCACAAATACATGTTTTTCTTCATATTTTTTTGCCCCGTTAAATTGCGGTAATCCGTACTATTTAACTGGGGTTATTCCCCATTAAATTAAATAGCAATAAATTTAACTGAGTTTTATTTTTATTATTTAGTTAAACCCCCTCAATTAAAATTATTTTTTATTTAACTGAGAGATTAATTTATTATTAACTTTCATATTATACCATAATTACTTATTTTCTTACAAGAAAAATAACAAGAAGCCTGGCTTTTGAAAATTTTAAGATTTAACTCGAGGAATAAGGATTAATTTCTTTGGATTATAATTCATGAAAATTACACCTGTTTGACTTTAACCTTTAATAGATATAGAATTTACTTGAGTTTTAAAGGACTAAAATACTATGATAAACCAAATTGAAAGCATAAAAAAAGAATATCTGGAATTGCAAGATAAATTAAATTCTCCGGAAATTTCAGCTAACCCATCCGAGATGGCCACCTTAGGCAAACGCCAAGCGGAATTAGAAAAAACGATGGAAATAGTTAATCGTTTAGAATCAATAGCAAAAGAATTGCTGGAAAACGGAGAAATTATTAATTCTCATGAAGATGAAGAAATGACCGCCATGGCCATCGAGGCTAATGTGGCACTTCATAAAGAAAGGGAGGAATTAGAAAAAAAATTAGAATATAACCTTTTGCCCAAAGATCCCAATGACTCAAAAGATGTTATCATTGAAATCAGAGGCGGTGCTGGCGGAGACGAGGCTAGCCTTTTTGCTGCGACTCTCTTTAAGATGTATTCTCGTTATGCAGAGAGCAATAATTGGAAAGTATCTATCATGAATTCTAGCACTACTGAAATGGGTGGCTACAAAGAAATTATATTTAATTTATCTTCTCTTGATAATGAAAATCCTGTTTTTCGAAAAATGAAATATGAATCAGGCGTGCACCGTGTACAAAGAATTCCCGAAACTGAAAAATCCGGTCGCATCCACACCTCCACCGTTACAGTGGCAGTTTTACCTGAAATTGAAGAAGTTGATTTTAAAATTGATGCCAAAGATCTGCGCATTGATACATTTGCATCATCTGGTCCAGGCGGTCAAAGCGTTAACACTACTATGAGTGCTGTAAGAATTACCCATCTCCCAACCGGAGTGGTAGCCTCTTGCCAAGACGAAAAATCCCAGCACAAAAACAAAGATAAAGCTATGAAGGTTTTACGCTCCCGTTTGATGCAAATTCAAAAGGATGAAGAAGATAAAAAATTAGGCGACGCCCGTCTTAGTCAAATTGGAACAGGAGATAGAAGTGAAAAAATCAGAACATACAATTTTCCTCAAGACCGCATCACCGACCACCGAATCAAGGTGTCTTGGAGCAATATGGAAAATATTCTCTTGGGAAATCTAAATGGAATTATTGAAGTTTTACAGGAAGAAGATGTTAAAAAGAAACTGGAAGTTGGGTCACATTAATATTTAAAAAATATCGACAACATAGCCATAGAAAGACTAAGTCCCTAATTAAAGGCTTAGTTTTTTCCTCTAAAAGAAAGTTTAAAAAAAATTATATCATATATCTTTCATGACAATTGAAAATATTAAAAAAAAATATTTCAAAAAACTAGATTCCATGGATCTAGATCTTTTGATCGCGCATGTGATAAAAAAAGAAAGGGAGTTTATTTTAGCGCATCCGGAATATATATTAAACAAGAATCAAGAATTAAGAATTAAGAATTATGTCCAGCGCAGGCTTAAAAATGAGCCTGTGGCTTATATTTTAGGAGAAAAGGAGTTCTATGGCTTAAATTTTAAAGTTAACCGCCACACCCTCATTCCACGCCCCGAGACGGAACTGATGGTGGAATTAGCGATGCAAAAAGTCATCAGTCATCAGTCATCAGTCATCAATGTTGTTGATATTGGTACTGGAAGTGGGAATATTGTCGTTTCACTAGCCCATAGCATGGAGCAGGAAAAATTTCCAATTTCCAATCTCCAATCTCCAAATAAATCCCAAAAACAAAATTTAAAACAAAAAAACAAAGAAAATGAATTATTATCTGTGAACTGTGGACTAGAAACCGTGAACTATTTTGCTATTGATATCTCCAAGGAAGCTTTAAAAATCGCGAAGCAAAATGCCAAGCTTAACAAGGTAAGTAAAAACATAAAATTCCTTCGCGGCAATCTCCTGGATCCATTTTTAAACAATCTCCAAGCTACAAGCTACAAACTACAAACTACCTCCCTACTAATTCTAGCCAACCTTCCCTATCTCTCCAAAGAAATTTATAACGCCTGCGCTCTGAATGTAAAAAAATACGAGCCCAAAACAGCTCTCTATTCCGCCAACCAAGGACTTTCTCACTACGAAAAACTTTTCTCTCAAATAAAAAATATACCAAAAGCTACAAACTACAAGCTACAAGCTACTGTCCTAATTGAGATAAGTCCCGAGCAAAAAAAACTTATTTTGCCAGTAATTAAAAAATACTTCCCTAAAGCCAAGATAGAATTCAAAAAAGATTTAGCTCAAAAATGGAGAGTTTGTAAAGTTAATATTCATTAAAACAAAAAACATTAAAACATAAAAACAATGTATCTAACTAAAACAATGCTTAAATACACAATATGCAATGTCCATTTAATAATTAAATAACTTAATAATAAATGAATATTTTAACATTAAATAAATATTGCATATTGATTATTGAGTATTAAAAAACACTCCTTTTAATCGGAGTGTTTTTTTATTGAAAACTATTTTAACTATAAATCAATCCACTAATGGATAATTAAGTTATTTAACTTCTGGAGCAACCTCAGGTGCTTCAATTGTCTGAGAGTTGCCTCCTTCATTATTAATTCCCAATTCTTGATCAAGTAGAGCCTTTAGTTCTTCTGCACTAACTGCTCCGTTTTTAAATTTATCATTAACAAATATTGCAGGTGTTCCGGAAATACCAAATTCAGTTGCTTCTTTTAGATCATTTTCTATCTTATCTTTATATTTCTCATCAGTCAAACATTGATTAAACTTAGAAACATCCATTCTTAATTGAGTAGCATAACTGGTAAACATTCTATTGTCTGTTTGCTTTGGATCGCCCCAAATTTTTTGATTAGCAAAAAGCTTATCACCGTATTCCATAAACTTTCCCTGCTCATTGGCACATTCAGCCGCCATAGCTGCTGCTTTTGCCCTAGGGTGAATTGATTCCAAGGGAAGATTTTTAAATACAAATTGAACTTTATCACCGTATTCCTTCACTACTTCGCTTACGGTTTTTTGGAATAACTGACAATAAGGACATTGAAAATCTGAATATTCAACTAATTTGACCTTAGCATCATCTGGTCCAAATTTTATTGCATTTTCTCCAATAACCGGAGTTTGAAGATATTTACCTACAGGCAGACCAGCTTTGGCTGAATCCATAAAATATTTACCATTTTTTTCAACAAAAATTGCTTGAGCCTGTCCGAAAAGCTCAGTATCTTCAACTTCTTTTCCAAAAACAAAAGCTGGCAATGATTTTATTCCAAACTCCTCAATCATTTTCTTTCCCTCTTCTGAGGAATAATCAACTTTATTGGAAAGCATAGTTGGCATTACCTTTCTCAAGGAAAGCATAATTTCATCAACATTACACTCTTCACAATTGTCATCATTAATAACAGTTACATCAATCATTGGTTCCGGATAAGCTACCCAAGTTTTTCCATCTAACTGAAAAACATCTTTATTATTAAGAACTTTCTGTGAAATTCCCCCACCCTTAATCAGTTGAGAAAAATCAACAAACAAACTCCCCACAAAAAGACCTGTCAATAAAATAACAAGGGAAGTTAAATTCTTCACTTTTTTATTTTCCAAGATATTGTTGTCAACCTCCTCCATTGTTTCAGTTTTGTTTTCTTCACTCATAAAATTTTACTATCACGTAAGCGCCTCCAGGCACCCCATATAGCAACCTTATTTAATTAAAAAATTTTAAATTAATTATTCTACTCCCTCCTGAGGAGCACTCTCTTCAACTTTTAAATCTTCCTGCGATTCTTGTTGCTTCTTGCTCTCTTCTATCATTTTTTTCTCTATTTCATTCAAATCATATCCCTGACTTCCGCCCGTAACCCTATAATCACTAAAACCTATGCTAACCTTTTTTAGTGATTCAGCCTTTATCATTATCCCCAAAAGTAAGCCGATAATAAATATCAAAATAATTTCGGTGTGGTATTTTTTTCCTTTTTTTACGTTGGCATTGCCGGGCTCATCAACTATTTGAGCATCTTGAATATTACTTCTTTCTTGATCTTCCATAAATTTTTATATTAAGATTTATTCACTCGTTATATAAAGTACATTAAGTATAACAACTACATTAAATACCGCAATATTGACAATGTTTTTAGTTTATTGCATGAAAAAACAGTCTATTTTCGAACATTTGACTATGCTATTTTTTTGACGCTATTGACAAAAAGGTTTTAATATGCAAATATTCATTCATACTCAGATCGGAACTGTAAGATAATAAAATCAAAGTCGAGTTTATCAAACAGTCCATTTAGATTTGAAATTAATAAACAAATTATCTTACAAAACGATGAACAAAGGAAAAATTGCCCGTCTTGTTACCGATAAAGGATTTGGATTTATAGCCCAAGAAGGTGAAGAAAAAGATCTTTTCTTCCATGTTTCTGGCCTACAAGGTGTAGAATTCAATGATCTTAAAGAGGGAGACGCAGTTATGTTTGAAGTTAAAGAGGGACCAAAAGGTCTTAATGCTGTAAATGTATCTTTAGCATAATAACAAGCGAACAAAAAACATCTTGATTTATCAGGATGTTTTTTTGTTTGCTGTTTTTTTATAAAGACAACTTGCTGCAAATAACCTAAACACAAATTATTTAAAAAACAACAGACTATTTCATATTGCTAATAATTTCTAAAAATTTATTAGCTGACTTAGTCCAAGAAAACTTTTGAACCTGCTTAATTCTTCCAATTGAAAAACTTTCAGAAAAATCCTTGTCTAACAAAGATTCCCTCAAAGCCAAGGCGAGCTCATCGGGCCGAGTAGCATCTATAATTATTCCACCCTCTCCGATTATTTCTACCAAAGAAGAATTATTAGAAGCTATCACTGGAATGCCACATTTCATAGCTTCCAAAGGCGGAATACCAAATCCTTCAAAAAAAGAAGGATACACAAAAATTGAAGATAAATTATAAACATAAACCTTGTCCTCATTTTCTATAAATTTAATCCACAAAATATCATCGCTATATCTTGAATTCATTATATTTTCCTTAATTTCCTTTGATTTCCACCCTTCTGAGCCAGCAATAATCAACTTATATCTATCCAATTCGTTATTTTTTTCCTCTCTTAAAATCTCATAAGCTTTCACAATTCCGATAATATTCTTTCTCGGCTCAAAAGTTCCCAAAAAAAGAATGAATTTAAAGGGAAGCTTATATTTCTCCTTTACCTCTAGTAACCTTGGATTGTTTCTATCGATCCTTCCCAATTCATCCGAAATCCCATTATAAATAACTTCTATTTTATTGGGATCAATTTTGTAAAAAGACAACAAATCTTCTTTTGTTGACCGGGAAACGGCTAAAATTTTAGATGCCTGGGCAATTAATTTTTTAGGATTGATAAAAACATGCCACAATCTTCTCTTGGATGAAAAAGATTCGGGAAAATATTCAAAAGAAAGATCATGGATTGTTAAAATTAATTTAGCCTCATTGGAAAGTGCTATGAAATTCAAATTTGGCATAAAAAATAAATTCACCCCTCCCAGCAATTTGTCTATTTTGGGCCAATTAAAATACCACAAAAATAAATTTAATATTTTATTGGGAAAATAAAATCTTTTTACAGTTACATTTTTGTATTTCTTAATCCAACTTAAGTCTATTTTTGATTTTTTCCAAGAATTCAAAAAAAGGATATAATTATTAGTTGTATCCCCCTTGAAAATTTTATCTAAAAAATTTATACTGTATTCTTCTACCCCAGTCCTCCTGCCCTCGGATAGACACCTAATATCCACACCTATTTTCATATACGATAATAATTATTTTTACGGCTATAAATTATATCATATTTAAACTATTTCAGATAGTGTCTTATTAAGACCGCCCAACTTCCCAAAAAGATACCCAAGGCCAAGAGTATTCCCATCAGCTTATCTAAATCCAATTTATAGTTGTCCACCATTGGAGAGCTAACTAAAACCTTGAACCATTGAGGGTTTTTTTGCTCTTCATTTAATTGGGATATATTATCATTTAATATATTATCTATTGCTTGAGTTATTTTAACAGCTTGATTTTTTTCGTCAATTATAAATGAGACTCTGACCATCTGCGAAGACAGTCTTTCGGCTTTTAACTTTTCAAATGAAATTCCATCAACCTCTGTTAGAATTTCATTTTGTATAACTTTAGATCCCAACCAACGCACCAATGTATCAGCAAATCGTTCATCTGCCTGAAGCCTGTAAAATTCATCATATCTGTAATCTGTAGTATCTTTTTGATAATTTGTGCGAGTAACATTTAAATTCAGTTCTGCCTTATATTTATCTTCCACAATAAAATAAAAAGAAATCCCAATCGCAAGAGTTAAAATAAGCGTTCCTAAAAACAATTTGTAGTTGCTCTTAAATATTTTTAAATATTCTTTTAATTCCATACTATTTTAGAAATAATTTTAAATTTTAAATTTTGAATCAATATCAAATGACTTAATGACCGAATAAATTTCAAAAAATATTACCGTGAAAATTCCTACATATCTACAATTATGGATTCTAAATTAGAAATTCTCATTCTTAATTCTTAATTCATAATTCTTAATTCACCTACTTATCCTTTGGCGTCACCCAAAATTCAGTAAAATATTTTTTAATTAAAATTCTTGTTTGCGAATCTATGGCTGGCATTGCACCCAAGGTGGGGGCAATTATGGGAATCAGCAACCATTGAAAAAACATATTGAGGTATTTCCAGCGAGAATATTTAGCCGGTCTCTCTGGCATCAAAATAAAGCTTAGAGACATAGATATTACCAGCCCCAACATTGCCAAACTCATCAATCCTCGAGTTATAAATGGCAGATTATGCGCCAAGACGCTTTCATTAAATTCGCTTCCTCCAAAAATAAGAGGCATCCACCCCAAAAAAGCGAGAATAAAAGGCGCCGTAGCCCAGGAATGATGACCCTCGAGCATTTCAAAAACAATATGCAGCTTTTTAGATAACTTAATTTTTTTGTTTTTCCAGATAGAGCGCATGATGATCGGAAAATTTTCAATTCCGTAAGCCCAGCGACGTTTTTGGAAATATTGATTTTTGATGGTTTGCCAATAAGTTTTGGCTAACACTGCATCCAAAGAAATCGGCAAATAAATAGGAGTCACTTGATAATCACCATTATAATAAGAAAAACACTTCCAGTAAATTATTGAATCTTCGCTGATCATATTAACCGGCCAAAAATCAACATTAACCAAAGTTGCAAAAGGCTCGCTATGCGATGAAAAAGTCACCATTTCTTTTCTGGTGCTTTGAAACATATGCCAAAAAGAAGAGCTAGTCACAATCACTCGCACAAAGGCGTTGGTATCCCATAAATTGTTATGATACATCGGTATCGGCTGATATGATCTTTGGAGTCTTTTGGGGTCAATTATGTAGTTATAAGTAAGCGCCGCAAAATACTCACTGTGGCATACACTATCGCAATCAAAATTAGAAAAGATAACTTTTTCCAAATCCACATTTCTTTCCTCCAGATACTTCTTGAGTTCTCTGGCCGCAAACGTGGCATTAGAAGCCTTACACTTCATCTCCCCATCAGCCACGATATGGGTAGTAACCAAGAAATCACGAAACACACCCTTAAATTTATTTTTCAAATAATTAACTTTTTCCAATCGTGATGCCTCATTTTCACGCTCCTCTGTGGCCAGCAATATTATTATCTGCTTATTGGGAAAGTTGCTATTTTCTATAGCTCTCATGGTCGGCTCAATAACTGATGCCGGTTCCCCAGCTGTTGGCAACATAACCACATGGATAATTTTTCTCCAATCAAGTATTTCAGACTCTTTTCCTTTTAGTTTAGACACCTCTTTACATTCTAATTTCAGTGATTGTATCTCTTTTTTTATTTTTCTTTTCTCAGAAAAAGTCACATCCTCCGACAAAGTCTTTTTTAAATCTCCTATTCTATCTGATAATATTTTTAAATAATTCTCTGGATTACCGATGTTTTGACACCTTCTCCACCAATCAGTTCTTTTGCCCCTAACTAACTTACGATAAGCCGAAACTGAATAAGTTGAGATAAAAATTGTTCTATGTATCCAATAGATATCAAACATTATGATGAAAACAGATATCCATACGGGTAGGAGAAAGGAAAGGATGGGCATTCCAATTAAAGTCGACCAAGTTAAAATACCAGGTATCACTTCAAGGATCCTTTGTGTTTTTTTATCTTTTTCTTCTTTAGGATATGGACTGGGAAAATTAAACATATTTTAAATTTATTAGAAATAATTTACTAAAATCACTGAACCGCTTGCCACGCTTATTCCCAACTGAACAATAAATGTTGTTAAGGATAGAATATGTGAAAGCATTCTTTCTTTTTTTGAAAAAAAATAAATTGCCAGACACAAATTAATTAAAGCGAAAAATAATCCTATAGCAGGAATAAGAAAAACTTGGTTACTTTCACCCATTAAGTCCACCCCCAAATAAACGTTATAGTGCAATATTATAAGATTATTTAATTTTTCAATAAAATAAAATAGAAAAGAAAAATTTAAAATATTAATAATTATTGAAAATATAAATAAAGTCAACAAAAGCTTATTTTTAAAAAATTCCTTAATTTCCTGCATCTTATTTGGGATTATTTTTTCAAGATAGAAACCATCTGCTTTATTTTAGGCAATTTGCTAAAATAAATTTCATGCGGTTCCTTGAAAATGTTGATTAAAAATCTATCCAGCATATTTAATCGATAAGTCAATTCTTCTGCCGTTAAAAGCATGTACCGAATCTCCTTGCCAACTTCGGCCTCTAGATGATTAATAAGAGTTTTTAGTTTAGTCCTACTTGCATTATCAATAACCAAAAGAAGATCCAATTTCCCTTTAGCATAATTCATAAAAACGCCAGTTGTGACAACTAATTTTACATCTCCAACCTTTTTGACGTTACTCAGACTGCTACATTGGGGAAAAATATCAGACTTAATAACCAATCTTTCAATTTCTTGATAAAAAGGAAAGGATATATTTGTTTGATAATATTTTTTACCTTTTTTATTTTTTTCCTTTACGAATCCGGCTTTCTTAAAGGCACTTAGCTCCTTTCGGGTTTCCGATGAGTTAATAATATTCCTACTCACAATATCAGAAAAAGAGTATTCGTGACTATTATTCAAAATAAAAAAACGCATCATTCTGGCCCTCGATTTTGAACCAAACAATATTTCTAAAACTTGCACTGAAGACATATTTTATAGAATTAACCAATTAAAACTTAAAACCTCCTCCAAGCTATAGTTTAATACCAAAGGGATAAAAAGTAAATATTTGGTAAAAATCACAGTTTAAAGGAAGCAAACATCAATTAAACCTTATTTTAAAAAACCTCCAATAAAAAACATTATTAAAAAAATAATGATGCTTAAACTAAACTATACTTTTCAATTCACAATTGAGGCAAAAATGTCTAATTTTTATTTATTTTATTCTGATGAAAAATCAAAAAATCATTTAAAGCTTCTTTTTGCTCGGGCACAATATTTAATCTATCTATTTCTCCCTTACTCAAATCAATCCATTCTGCTATTAATGATTTATTTGAAATATTTATATCTCCCTCCACAGTTCCGTAAAAATAGGATGTTTTTTTTATAAAATTATCAGATATGTTATAAAAATAAATATTAAAATATGAACACTCCCCCAATTCGCACTCTAAGCATTTCTTTACCTCTCTACTAATAACTTCTCTTGAATCATCATTATCATCCAAATTTCCAGAAGGAATCATCCATTCTTCTTCAATCACATCTTCTTTGACAATATTGTTATTGGGAGACAATTTTATTTTATCATCTTTGAGCTCTTCCGTCTTTTTTTCTTCACATCTTTTAATAAGAAGAATTTTATTCTCCTTGTTAACTATAATAAAACAAACGGTGCTAACTAGTTTGATCATAATTTCAATAAAATATTTTTGAAAATTAATTTAAACGGTCAGTATTTCCTGCTCCTTTTTTTCTCTCATTTCGTCTATTTTTTTATTGTATTCATTAATCACCTCTTGCAATCTCTCCTTACCTCTAAACTTATCATCTTCCGCAATTTCTCCATTTTTTTCTAATTCCTGTATTTCGCGCCAAATATCTTCTCTAATATTTCTCACCGATATTCTTGCTTCCTCCGCTTTTTTATTAAGTATTTTTACTAACTCCATTCGCCTCTCCTCATTTAGGGCAGGTATACTGATTCTTATGACTTCGCCATCGTTATTGGGCGTTAAATTCAAATCTGAAATTTTAATAGCTGTCTCAATACTACTCAAAGTGTCTCTTCCCCAAGGTTGGATAAGCAAAGTCCTTGGCTCAGGAACATTTATGTTAGCTATTTGCTTTAAGGGAGTTTTTGTTCCATAATAATCCACTAATAAATCTTCAACCAGGGAGGGATTGGCCCTTCCAGTTCTTATTTTAGACATTTCAAATTTGAAATGTTCCATAGCTCCATCCAAATCTTTTTTCTTATCCTCTATTATTTTTTTATACATATATTTTTTATTTAAAACTTCTTAATCCTGAATAAATAATATTTACATCATTATAATCAAAAACAATTTTAGATATCAGTTTTCCGGTATTTAACTGATAAGTTGACCAATTCTTTCCGCCATCAACAGATTTATAAATTGCCTGAGCTGCGCTATAAAGTATTTCTTGCGAATTTTTGGGATTCACAGATACTGATCTGATAGGAAATCCTTTGGATGTGTCCAATACACCTATTTCTTCTAAATTTTCACCACCGTTATGACTTCTAAAGATACCATTGTCTGTTCCTATATAGAGCCCTCCATCATTTTCACCCACTCCCATAGAATAAATCTTTCCCATTTTAATTTTTTCATCCAATATTTTTCCCTCTATTACTTTAAAATTTCCACCATTACTATCGGAAGACAATATTTGCTTTTCATAAACCAAAAAATAAATATTATTATCCACCCCTCCTCCAAAAATAATTTTTGCAACTGGTCCGTTAGCTTTAAAAATACTTCTCCAACTTTTTCCCCCATCAACAGTTCTCAAAATAGCACCTGCGGAAGTTCCTATATATAAAACGTTGGGATTTTTCTTATCCATAGTCAAAGAAATAATAACTGTGCCATCTGCCGGTTCAGTGTAAATCTCCTCCCATTCTTCTCCATAATTATCAGTTCTATAAATTTTTCCGCGCTCCTTATAAACGCCTGAGGCAAATATATTATTTGGGCTAAAATAATTTACAGCTATACCATAGACATTATTGGCTGGAAATTTTAATTTTTCCCAATTATCTGATCCATTTTTCGAAACAACTACTCCTTTATCCTTTGTTCCCAAGTAAATACGACTACTATCCACAGGGTCAATAACCAAATCCAACACATCAACCTTTGATATATTTTGCTTATCGTTAACTTTATTTTTTAATTCCCAGCTTATACCCCCATCAGATGATTTTAGCGTTCCTCCCGTTTCCCCTGATGAACCCCCTCCTGTCAGGGAACACCCAGAAAAAAATATCACAAAAAATAATACAACCCAAAACTTTAAGTAGTTTTTCATACTGCAAAAATTAAAAAATATTATTCCAATTATTTAATTTGATTATATTACAATCATAAAAAAAATTCAATGAATTTAAAAATATACAAAATTTTCCCAAGGCTCAACCTTAAATGCCCCCAAGGTTGAGCCTTGAGAAAATCCAAAAACGAATCCCGTATTAATTTCTGAAATTCTGTCTACCAACCGCTTCAATTTTAATCTATAAACAAAAAACACTAACCCTTATTTGATTAGTGTATATGTGCGCCGTGGGGGATTCCTATCTACCGGCAGGCAGGCGAGCCCTCGACCATCAGCTTAAAAGCCCTGAAAGCTATTCACTTTCAGCTCTCCCAACTGAGCTTCTCGATTTTAATCTTTATAAAAATAAAAAACACCAACCTTAAAAGATTAGTGAGTTTAATATGTGCGCCGTGGGGGATTCGAACCCTCGACCATCAGCTTAAAAGGCTGTTGCTCTACCAACTGAGCTAACGGCGCATATCTTTTAAAACAAATAAAACATATTCCCAAAAATTTAGGAATTATTTATTTGGTTATTTTCATTAACTACAGGCAAATGTACAATACTATAAAATTATAGCTTTTCTAAAATAAAAGTCAACCCCACGCACAGAGTCATATGTCATTCGTCATTAGTCATCAAAATAATTAACTACCCAACCGCTTACTTCATACTTTCCAATTTTGTCATCCCAAACTTTATCATAATCTATTCCTAAATTCTTAAATTCCTAAATTCTCACATTCTAATTCAAAAAGCTCTTGATTTCTTATTTTTCATGTGTTATCATTTTCAAGTAATGCTTTTTATTTACAAAAAAGAAGTCTATAGAGTGGCGGGTATAGTTCAATGGTAGAACACCAGTTTGTGGCACTGGTTATCAGGGTCCGATTCCCTGTACTCGCCCCTGTGTAGATTTCTAGATACTTATTTAAGCGCCCTTGTGGTGAAATGGATATCACACTTGGCTTCGGACCAAGCATTTCAGGTTCGAGTCCTGACGAGGGCACAAACTCAATACAACAATAAAGCTGCAAACCTTCATTTGGTTAATAACAAAAAAGCACCATCGTTGTGGTGTTTTTTGTTTACAAAATATTTCATGCTTTCTCAGGCAATGCAGAGAATTATATTAAAAAAATTAAATTTTAATAATACATAAAATATTTATTATATTTTATTTCTTTATATCAAAAATATCACGCACATTTTCAGAAATATCGCGATTATAAATCATTTCTCTCTCTTTTGATTTTTCCACAACCACATTAAAATCATTTAGCTTAAAATCAGTCTCCCCACTCTTTAAATTTTCCAGATAAGCACGCTTCCTATCCTCATCCCAAACTGAAGAATAAATATATTTATAAATCAAAACACTGCTAAAAATAGACATGATTAAAAAAAATAGCATAAACAACAATTCAGAATGGTTTAAAAAAAATTCAAAAGTAGATTCCTTAATTTTAGTAAAATTAAAGTTTTCCTTATTAAATTTTAATATCTTTTTATTTTGCTCCATCATTTTTTTCTAAAGAATAAAATATTACATCTAAATCAGAATTAAGTAAAAGTTTCTCCTTAATCTTATTTCCATCTTCTGAGCTCAGTGATTCATTACTAGAATTGAGAGCATTAATTCCTTCTGTAGAATTATTACTTTCAACACCAGATTCATCTTCTAGAACAATTTCTTTGGATAAAATTTTAAAAGAAGTTACACTGTTATAATATTTTATATTATTTAATTTATCTACAAACTTTATCAATCCGTTATAATCCCCAATTAAGTTTATTTTTATTGAAAAAAAGTTCTCAGATGGCAAAGATTTTAACAGTTCATTTTCTTCCTTATTCGCTTTATCTTTTTTTACTTCCAGTATTTTTTTATTTTCTTCATCAACTGATATTTTTATTCTATTGCCAGTTTTTTGTGCTATTAGCTCAAGTTCCTTGACTAAAAATACAATATTATCCTTATGAAATACCGTTCCCAAATTCTCTTTTTTACTATCCACTTCCTCAAAGTTACTTTTTAAAATATTTAATTTACTCAATTTATTTTCACTATTTTGAATCTCAAGCAACTTCATTTGAACCGAATCATAATCGCTTCTCAAAGAATTAAGAGATGGAAGGATGACAAAAAAAATAAAACAAACCCAGATTACAGCGAGAACTCCAATAATCAAGTATAATTTATTTTTCTTAAAAAAATTGTTATTTTTTTTCATAGCTATTTAAACATTTCATATTAACATCAAGAGTTAACTCAAATTCGATATTTTCTCTTAAAACTATATTATTCAGAGGAATATTTATATTTTCAAAACAACCATTTTTTTGAATATCATCTTTCATTTTTATTAAAACATCTCTATTTTTAGCCACTCCCTTTAAAACTACATTTAATCCGGTTCCATCTATGGAAGTTAGTGTCGCCTCCTGGGGCAATAATAATGAAAGCCTATTAAACACAGATACCCAATCAATATTAAATCTTTGAATTTTTTTTATAAACTCAACTCTAATACTAGCCTCCTTTAAACTTTCTTCATATTTTTTTATTTCGACATATTCGCCGCTTGAATCCTTTACGGCAAGTTGTTGATTGATGCTGCTTAACTGATATTTGGAAATAGCGTCAATCCCCTTAATTGCAACAAAAAAAAGAAGTGTGATAATAATTATCATAATTTCTTGCAAAATCACAAACTTCAGTATTTTATTATTTTTTATTTTCTTTTCCTTCGCTTTAGGCAAAAGATTTAATTTTACTTTCATATTGAAATAAATATATAAAAACTCTTTTACTTACCCCCTAGTGCCAAACCGATCGCCACAATATAATCAATTACATTATCTTTTTTTATCATAGGAACATCTTTAATACTGGAAAGCATACCTTCCCTAACATCTCCCTCCGTAGCCTCCATTCCCAAATTTTTTGATAAATATGGAATCAAACCCTTAGCCTTGGACATTTTTCCACAAATAATAACCCTATCAACAGAGGATGAATATTTTAAACCATCCAAATAAAAATCTATTGTTCTTTTTATCTCCTCAACCAACCCCTTTAAAATTGGATCAATGGCATCAAATAAGGCATCATCTTCAAAGAATAGGCCCACACCATCTTTTTCTTCTATCTCTTGAGCCTTCTGATCTGATATGTTAAATTTTTTTGCTATTGCTCCAATTATATTTTTTTCTGAAATGGGAACACTCGAAGCAAAACAAGGAATATTCTTTATGGCAAAAATGAAACTGGTTTTGTTTTTATCTATATTTACTATTAGAGATGTTTTTGGGGCACTCTGTTCACTTATAAGACTTCTCGCTATGGCAGTTGTTTCAGATTCAATTCCAATAACTTCCAAGCCAAATTCCTCTAAAATCTCCAGGTATTGATTAACTACTTTTTTAGCAGTTGCTAAAACCAACACCTTCATATCTCCATCATTATTGTTATTATCAAAAATATTGCCCACCAATTGCCAATCATAATAAACTTGATCAAGAGAAAGAGGGATATTGGCTTCAATCTCCCATTTTATAGCTTCACTAATCTCCTTTTCACTCATAGCCGGCATAGAAATCAATCTCAAAAAAGACTTCGACTCAGATAAAGCTAATCTGATTTTTTTTGTTTTTATTTTTTTAGGCTTAGTACTTTTTATTAATTTATCCAAAGCTTTAAAGAATTCATCTTTATTAATGATTTCTCCATCAGCTACAATTCCTTTGGGTATATTTATCGAGCCGTAATTTTTAATCTTTCTGTCTTCAATTCTAACAATTCTCAAAATATCGTCCTCAATACTTAAACCGGAAACATCATCTTTAAAATCAATAATTTTTTTATTTAAAAATCCCATTTTATTTTTGCTTTTTTATTTTAATTTTATTTTTGTTGCCTTCAGATAAAGTTTTTAATATCTATATTTCCTCCCAAGAATCAATAGCATAATCTGTTCCGGTTGGGAAATAAGGAGGAGGATAATACAACAAATTATTATCAAAAATAATATCCCTATTTACATATCCTTCCGAAAAGGTTCCATCGGAATAAGCCCAAGCAAAACCATACCTTTGCTTAGTTACAATTGCTCCATAAATTGTGATAGAGTCCTTATCATTATTATATTTCTCCCTACCCACTCTTCCGGTAGTAGCTAAAAGCACCCCATCTATTCTTAAATCATTTTCACTATCTTTTGTAACCTCCACATCATTTTGCGCTACTAATCCAATAATATCACTTCCGTCATAATTAGTATAGCGCAAATCTCTTTTTAGATAAATATTTTTATTAGCAGCCGCGCCAGTTAGATCAGCTGCCACTATAGTTACTCGCTTATTGCTTAAAGTTCCCTCTACCCAAACATCGTCTTCCACAAAAATAACACCATCATTCGGAATAGTATAAGTAACATAGGCTGACTGATTATTAACTTCATTATTAGACATGCTAGTAACTCTTGAAACTCGCATAGTTCCATTTGCTTGCAAGATTATATGTCTTCCGTGATTAGCGTTATTGAAATAAATTCCGTTGGTAGAAACAATTACACCATTTGAATTACCGCTACAATAACTTCCTACATTTGTACAACCAGACTCAGTTTTCATGTCAGCTATATCTGCTAAAATACTATTAAAATCCTTAGGAGGGACAGGAAAATTTCTCCCAGCCACAAATATATCCGTACGTGCCGGAACTGCAGTTGGAGGATAAGGATCAATCGGAGAAATATGTGTGTGCACCCCAAACTCTTTCGTGGAACCTCCATGATCAGGATCGTTATAAGTTGACATTGAGCTACTCACAATATTATGAGCCACCCCGTCAAATCTCACTCCTCCATTTGCATGAATCAAACCTATTATATCAGTTTCCTGACCAAACCTAATATCTGAATCGCACAAAACTACGTACTCACTCCAGGCCGGCTGTCTAAATCGAACCCTCACCGTTCTTTTTAAATTTTCATTTTTGTAAGTCCAACCTGTTACCTCGGCAATCACGATAGTTGAATTTGCCACTGGAGGAGTAACTGTAATACTGTAAGAACCTACCCCCTTAAAATCGTCTTCATAAGGAGTTCCCACCCCATAAGGTGTTCCGGAAGCCCAAAATTGTCTTATTTGTTTTTTTGTTAAACCCGCTATCTGATGAGCCAAATACCAACGATAAAAATAAACACCCGCCTCCGCTATTTGCAAAGATTCCTCTTTTGATTCTCGATTAATTCCAAACTGCATATTACTTACCACCACTTTCATTGAGGCGGTTAAAAATATAGAGACAATCGTGATTATTATCAATGTGTAGGCCAATATGGATCCCTTTTTTTTATCAAAATTTTTCATAACAATTTTATTTTATAGTATCATAATCACTCAAATTACGCAGTGAGGCATACGACTCTATGTTTAAATCACCCTCCTTGCGATCAATGAAAAGATTTACTTCAATCATTCTAATATCGTTCAAATTACCAACTGTATCACTTATTATATTATTTCCTCCATCATAAAAATAAAATAAAGGCTGAGTTCCATTATTAACGACATTCCTTATTAATACGAAACTCTCAGTATCTCCAGCTGGATAAACTGGAGGAAAGCCAGATGACTCGCTAGTTCCAACCATTAGATCTGTGCCATTCAAATAATAATGTACTTTTTCAACTACATCATCTTTGTCGATATCACTAAAAAATTTTAAATCAAAACTACCGGCATTTAATATTGGATAAGATCCATCATCAGGATTTGTTGTTTTTCTTAAAACATTCGTAACTTCACTTACCCCTCTATTGGCAGCTATTGAAGATTCACTAGTATGAATTACTAAATTATAATTTTGCCAAGATTTAATAAATAACTGATTTACCCCCACCATTATAATAGAAAATATGGCAATAGTAACTATAACTTCAGAAAAAGTCATCCCTCGCCTAACTGACGAACGAATTTTTTTATATTTTTTTTTAAAAATAAATTTAATCATTATTATAATATCTTTTAAATAATAGGATCTAATACTATATTCTTTTCCACTAAATGATCAATAACGACGCTATCTGCTTCATCTTGATAATTAGGTGCGGACACCAGTATTTCATAAGTTTCGCCAGATTGTAATGGGGTGGTAGAGTTTTCTGGAAAATAGACATAACCATACTTATCACTAGTAAGCGTCACGTCGTAACCAAGAGTGGTATTTCTTAATTGAACTGTGGCGCCCGCAATTATTGAAGCTGTAATTGAATCCTTTATTCCAACATAAACCGAGTCAATATTTAAATCCATAAATATAACATCAGTAGAAAAAATAGCTCCGGGAACCAAATTGAAAGCAGCTGGCATCAAATCATCTCCATTTACAATCTTTCTAAATTTATAACTTCCACTTGCGTAACTAAAATTATCTATTTTATACTGACCAGAATTAACATCTGTATCAGAAAATTCTCCATCCCCATCTGTAGTAATTGTATCAGAATAGCTAAAGACACCGGGGTCAACGGTTCCATCATCCATACGCCTTCCTCCGATTAATTCAAAAGTAACATCCGGCAAATCATTTCCAAAAGAATCTTTGGAATTAATTTGCATATCTGAAAGTAAGTCGATCACCATCGTTTTTTCATTTAAAACCCCCTCTATAATGTTACTGTTAGCATCCTCTGGGATATAAGCCACTTCCGAAGGAGAATAGGTTCTCACAGTTTCATAATCAGATTTACTCATAGTAATTTTATAATTTTGCCCCAAGTCAGATGGTACTCCCTGCAAAAGCAAGTTTCCATTTGAATCAGTATGAGTAGAATAATTAGTAACTGGAGAATTATTACCATTGTAAATATTAACATTTACATTTCCCACGGGATTTCCAGCGCTATCGATTGAATTAATCGAAAAAGTTCCTCCACCTACGCTATTTTCCACTCCTGGAGGAACAAAGCGAGAGCTAAGAACCACTCTCTCACTTAAAGTTTCTTGACCCCACTTAACCATTATCTCTGCAAATTTATAATCATTTGGCACATTATCATCTGGTGATCCATCAGCTATGCCATCCATTGGATCATCTTCATATCGAACATCCGTAGTTACATGAAAAGTTTTATCACCTACTGTTATGCTCTCATCTGGATCAATTGAACCATTAGGGAGTCCACCCACAATGGCTACATCGTCATAGGCTAAATTACGAAGCATTTCCATCCTTTCATTCGCCAAAGAAACAGCAATAATTCTATTTTTAGAATTTAATATATATTTTGAACCAGCCGCAAAAACAGAATAAAAAGATATCGTGGCTACCGAAAAAACAAATATTAAAACCAGAGTTTCTATAACAGAAACCCCTCTATGAATATTATTACTTTTTTTATTTTTATTTATTTTATTTATTTTCATTTCTCACCCTAATAAAGAAAAACTATTTACTTTAATTTTACACTAAAAAATAAAAAACATCAATTCTTAAAATTAATGTTTTTTAAATAATTTCCAATTTTACCCTATGATAATATTTCGCTGATTTTTTGTGATAACTCCCCTGGCGCAATGTGTGTTTTTGGGAAAAAAGCTGTTATGCCCATATTTTCAATTTTTTCCTGAGCTTCTATATCTACCGAAGCTGAGAGAACGACAACTGGAATATTTTTTAATTTTTCTTCTATTTTTAATTTAGCGATTATTTCTTCTCCGCTCATAGCTGGCATAACCATATCCACCATTATCAAATCAAATTCTTTTTCCATTGCCTCTTTAATCCCCCAAGCACCATTTTTAGCAAAAGTAACATCAAAACCATCTTGCACTAACTTCCCTCCAAATATATCAATAAAAACATCCTCATCTTCTATCATCAATATTCTCTTACTTTGTGTTTTTTCCATAAAATAATTTTTGTAAAAAGTTAAACTCCTTACGCTTAATTATATACTATTTTTAAACAAAAAAGCAAACGATTTTAGTTTATAAGGCTTGCCCTGTTAAATAATTAAAAAATTTAACTGGGTGAATAAAGTTCTTAAGGTTTTTAAAAATATTTTTTGAATCAAATATTAATTTTTTAATGCATTAAATCATTAGAAATTCATTCGAAATTCAAAATTTGAAATTCGAAATTAATTTACACAATATTTTATACTAAAATTATTTTTTGTTTCAATACTAAGATGCTAATACGTGCTACGCTACATTCTTAATTGTTTTTATATTCGCTTCTCTTAATAATTTAACATCCACTTCACTTGGACTATCCATCATCAAGTCTCGCCCCCTTCCATCTTTTGGAAAAGCATAAATATCACGAATGGAATTAACGTCTTGAAGCACCATCAATATTCTATCAATCCCTGGAGCACAACCTCCATGAGGTGGCGCGCCATATTCAAAGGCTCTAATCATACCTCCAAATCGTCTATCTACTTCTTCTTTGGGATAACCAGCTATTTCAAAAGCTTTATACATCACTGCTGGTTTACAGTTTCTAATTGCTCCACTTAATGCTTCAAATCCATTTATTACTAAATCATATTGATAAGATAAAATCTCCAAAGGATTTTCTTCTTCTAGGGCCTTCATATCACCATGAACCATTGAAAAAGGATTATGCCCGAAATCAATTCTTCCCGGCTCAATTTCCGAATATTCATACATTGGGAAATCCACTATCCAACACCAGGATGCTTTCGTATTATCTTTAAGCCCAAGCTTGGATGCACATTCATTTCTGACCGCTCCCAAACTAGCGCAAACTATTTTCCAACTGTCGGCTCCAAAGAAAATAACATCACCTTCTTTAGCGCCCACTTCAATAACAATCTTATTAGCCAAATCATCTCCTAAGAATTTCACAATCGGAGATTGCAATTCACCACCCTCTTTAATTATTATATAAGCTAAGCCTTTAGCCTCTTTACTGATAGCCAATTGAGTTAGTTCATCAATTTCTTTTCGGGTAAGTTTGGCGCCACCATCAACTTTCATGGCATGCACCACGCCGTTATTTTTTACTGCTCCCGCAAAAACAGAAAAACCGCAATCCTTCACCATCTCGGTAATCGGTTTGATTTCCAAATCAAATCTCAAATCCGGCTTATCGCTTCCGTATTTAGTCAAAGCTTCTTTCCATGGTAAACGAATAAATTTTCCGTCTTTATCCAAGTTAACTACTTTCTTATTGGAAAATTTTTCTGTAATTTCAAGCATCAAGGGTTCTATGATGGCAAAAATATCTTCCTGAGTTACAAAACTCATTTCCATATCAAGCTGATAAAATTCTCCATAATGTCTATCCATGCGAGGATCTTCATCTCGAAAACATGGTGCGATCTGAAAATATTTATCCAATCCCCCCACCATCAAAAGTTGCTTAAATTGTTGAGGAGCTTGTGGCAAGGCATAAAATTTTCCCGGATGAAGCCTGGAAGGAATAAGAAAATCCCTTGCTCCCTCCGGAGAAGAGTTAGCTAAAATCGGAGTTTGAATTTCAGTAAATCCAAGATTATGAAAATAACCTCGCATGTGCTGAATATATTTATCTTTCAAGATTAAAAGTTTTTGCAACTCTGGTCTTCTCAAATCTATAAAACGATATTGCAATCTCAAATTTTCATTAGCTTCTTCATTTTTTACCTCATCAATCTCAAAAGGAGGAGTCTTGGATTTGTTTAGAATTTCCAAGTCTGCTATGCCCACCTCTATCTCCCCTGTTTCCAACTTTGAGTTCAACATATTATCTGGACGCGCCAAAACCTGGCCGGTAACTTTTACCACCCACTCGCTTCGAAGTTTATCCGCTTCTTTCCAAGCTTCTTCATTAATCGCCGGATCAAATTTAATCTGAGTAAGACCATAGCGATCCCTCAGATCTATAAAAATTATCCCACCATGGTCTCTGCGCCTGTGCACCCAACCAGCCAAAGTTACGCTTTCACCTACATTCTTTTTATTTAATTCTCCACATGTATGCGTTCTCATATTTACAGTTTTATTTCATTAACGGTAAGTATTTTACCGCTTATATTACTAAAATACATTATGCCCTGGATTTTAATTTTTATCAAGAGGAAAGGCATTTTGGCATATTAATTTTAAATTTCGAATTTTGAATTTCGAATGAATTTCTAATAACCTAATGTCTAAAAAAATTATAATAAAATATTCAATAATCAATACTCAATTTTCATTCAATATTCAATATTAAAATTTTCAATGACATTCCTGGCCTATACTATTTCAAGTTTGTCATCCCAGAAAGTAAAATTTCTTAGCGACGCGAGGAGCGATAGAAATTTACTTATGTGGGATCTAGTTTTTAAATTTTAAGATCCTGAATCAAGTTCAGAATGACAAGATTAGCAAGTTTCTGTATATCATGACAACTCAACACCTATTAATTTGGCAATCTCAATTTATCAATTTTCCAATTCTTAAATATTCATTCTTAATTCTTAATTTCTAATTTTTCCCAATTTAAAGGCGCTTTGATTAAAACCAAAACGCCTTCATTTTTTCATTCTCCGTTTTTTAAATTATAAAAAACCAGAACAATTATTGCCAGCAAGCAACCCGAAAAAAGCCAAGTTACTGAAATTCCAAAACTCTTCGCCAGATAACCGCTTAACCCCAATCCCACAAAAGATCCTAATTTTAAAATCATTGAATCAAACGAAAGAATTGTCGCTCTTTGTTTGGAGGGAATTCTTTTATTGAGATAAGCTTGTTTTAGCGGCACTAGCATTCCTCGCCCCATTTCATGCAAAAGAAATAATCCCGTTACAGGAATCACTCCTCCCATCAAAGATGCTCCGATAATATTTACAGCCGTAATCAACTGCGATAAAACTAGTGCATCTTTTTCTTGCCTTATCCAACAAGAGAAAGTTTTTAATAGCTTTCCTCCTGCCATCATAGCTAAAGACATAAAGACAAATAGCCATCCTAAATCTTTGGTTGAAAATCCATGATTTTCCCGAAAAACAAAAGGCCATTGCATGTTTAATGCCTGGAAACAAATAGCCGTAAGCATTCCAAATAGAATAATAAACCAAACAGATTTATTTCTATAACCAAAACTCACACTGTCTGTAATAGTTTTTTTAATGGGAGCGAAACTAATACCCGAATGCTTTTCTTTTACTATTTGCTCCTTTAAGAAAAACCAAGCAAAAATTCCTGTACCAAAAACTGAAACTGCGCTAATCAGCCAGGGCAAAGATAAATCTANNGCTAATATAAATATCCATAGACTATCTCCACAAAAATACACTAGAAATGAAACTGCAAGTATGAAACACCCTAATACTATTGATTTTTTGCGTCCGAAAGTATCCGCAAATGCTCCCGTAGGAACTTCAAATAAAAATATACCCATCATAAAAAACATGTTTATAATATTTATTTCCAATAANNTCTGCTAGAATTTCTGCCGGCAAAATTTTATTCAATTTTTAAAGAGCTGACTAAATAAAAAGCTCGGCTTTTTATTTAGCCGAGATTGTCTTTGAAGATATGAATTTTATGAAAATTTTATAATTTCTTTTTTATAAACTCATTTTGATTTGCAAAAACCGCCCCAGCCAAACAAATAACTTTAAAAGTCATTTTGCCATAATTAAAGGCCACTGAAAGATAATTTTTCGGTGTTCTGTTAATTATTTGGTTTTCGCAATGATTATTCATATATTTAATGTTATNNTTTTTACCCGTCTCTGCGAGTAATTTGAGTAATCTCAAATTACGTGGCAGTCCAGAAAAATAAAACTCTTAATTGAACATATTTCTGGATTGCCACGGGAGTACCCTCGCAAAGACGGACCCATGTCTACTTATTCCTTAGAGGTCAGCAAGGAGTTACTTCACAATTTTAAGTATAACTAAAAAGTATATACATAGTATATACTTTAAATATTGCATTATAATTTTCTACCCTTCCTCGCCCAATCGAGATTATTCTGTTAAATGAAAGCAACTCGTTAATGCGTTAACTCGCTAATTCGTTAATAAATAATTCTAACCAACCGGCAACTCAATAATAAATCTCGAACCCATGCCATCGCCCTCTGACTCTATCCAAACTTGCCCGTGATTTCCTTCAATTACCATTTTTACCACATAAAGCCCTACCTCTGTTCTGGAGACATTTAACCTTTCTTTTGTAAAAATGAATATTTGGCACAAAAATAGGGACATGAATACGTGTTACAAATATTAGCACCTGAGTATAAATTAATTTCTCCGTTGAAAACATTTCCTATTTCTGTTTTTTTATCACATCTGGTTATTATTCCATCAGGAAATATTCTTACGAATTTTTTTCCCGCTAAGCACATTCTACCCTTATAATTTTGTTTTTCTTCAATAAAATCTCTATCCAGCGACAAATTTATTATAGGATCTTTAAAAAAATTCCTTTGTGTCATCTCCTTTTCTGCTTTTAAAGAAAACTCTAGAAAAAACTTTTTTTCTTCTACAGTATATGCTTCTGGATATCTTTTATCAAAGAACACTCCTCGCAAGCTCTTGGGAAAAATTGATATACCTATTGATTTAAAATAATCATAATCATTAGCAAATCTAGAAAATAATTTAGGGTACATCACATATGAAACCATAAGAGGGAACCCTCTTTGCTCGAAATATTTGTGTTTCTCAATGAAATCTTCAATAGATTTTCTCTTTTCTCTTTCTATTATATGCAGTCCGATATTTATAAATGTCACTTTCTTAGGATCAATTTCATCAGCAAAACTAAAAACATTCGCGGAAGATAAATTAGTATTTAAATTTATTTTGTGTTTTTTGGTTATTTCCTTACACAACTCTACAAAGTTGGGGAAAAGAAATGGCTCGCCTCCAGTTATATGCAACAACCATTTTTTTCCAGATGAATTAAAAAAATCAACATATTTTTTTCCAACATTAATTGAAGTAACGCCATATTTTTCTTTCGTATGGCTAATGCAATATTCGCAATCAAAATTACACAATAAGCCGATTATCCAATCAGCCTCTATCTCATAATCATCATTTGATTCATTACTTGTTTGAAAAATCTTCATATTTTGATCGTTTTGAGATTTCTTCATAAATTTGTAAATAATCTTTTTTTACCCTCTCCATATTATAATATTTTATAAAAATATTTCTACGTACAGATATGTTCTTGAAATAATACCCATACTTCAAATAAGCCATTTCCATTTTGGCTATTAAGCTATCTAAACTGTCCATTTCAAAAAGAAGACTATAATTATCAAGAATTTCTGGAGTAGCTCCGGACTTAGTTCCCACGACAACTTTATTCATTAAAACAGCTTCAACTGTCGCCTTACCAAATGGCTCGAGATAAGACGGTACCACACATATTCCCATATTCATCAAGCGCGGGTCATTAACAGAAATCCATCCGTAGGTTTTTATATATTGCTTTGCATAATTTTTAGATATTAAATTCTCTAAACTTTTTCTTTCTGGACCATCTCCAAATATGTGAAATCTAGTTTCAGGAAATTTTTTATGTATTTCAACTGCCGCAAGTACAAACCAATCTGGCCTTTTCCATCTAACTAACCGAGCCATGAAATAAAAGTTTTTTCTAATGTTTATATCATCATTGAAAGAACAATCAAAAACACTAATATCGATTCCATTATGTACTACGGATATAGGGCCACTGTAGCCCAAAATTTTCAATCTGTCCATAACTGAATTTGAAACAGCAATAAACAAATCTACATATCTAAATTTTTTTGCGTTAGATATCTCAAGAGGAATAGCTCTCATAGTAGCCAAAACAAACTTACCAAAAACTTTCGCTGCCAGCGATTCTCCAAAAATTCCTCTATATCCACAATGTAAAATATCAATTTTTCTTCTTAGCAGAATGAACAATACTATAAAAAACGATAGGCGCTCATATAACCATAAATTTAAATTAAAATTATACACAATTACCCTACTATCGATATTTGAAAGATCTGGATTGAAACTTGAAGAATTCACAAAAAGAAGCACGACCTTGAATTTTTCACTTTCTGCTATTTTATTGCATAAATCAATAATTGATCCCTCGGCCCCTCCTTGCGCTTTGCTATACCAAGTTAATAGTATTTTTTTCATAATATTAAGGATTATGTCATTCCTACTTGTTTAATCTTTTTAAACACATATCTATTCTTTCATAATGACCCAATTATTAATGATACTACTACTGCAAATTGTCAAAAATAATAAGCAAATGATCGGCAAATTTTCTTCCCATCCCATTGAGCCATTCCTTTTTATTTTTTAACCTCCTAAAAACATTTATTACTCTTGAAAATTCAGGCACATCTCCTTTTTCAAGAATAATTTTTTCAAATTTAGCATAGTGCACAGTAAATTCATTCAAATTCATAGGAGTTCGCGCCCAGTGCACGATACCTATAACCTTTTGAGGACCGCTCTCTATAATTGCCCATGGATAAAATTTATGTATATGATCTTTATTATTTACAAACAAACCCACTTCTTCTGCCATTTCCGTAGAAGCATTTTTTCCAATATTAATAAACAGTCCATTCTCCGTTAAATCACCCCTTGTTATTCCTCCTCCAATGCATTGTATTCTGCCTGAAAGAGCAGTATCTTCCCCCATTTCCCCAAAAATCAAATACTCATCGGATGTCTCTAATACTATTGAAGAATGAACAACCCGACAGGCATACTTTTTATCAATAATTTCATGCAAAGTGGCGAGATAGTGAGCATAATCCGTGAGAGCAACACTTATTTGTATACCACTGGAATCATCTTTTATATTTGTAATTGTAAAAACATCACCTCGCCAAAAATATTTTCCATCATTGATCAAGTTTTCCCAATGAGACTCAATTTTATTGACAATATCATCTGGTAAAACTACTTTTTTACCAGAGTATTTTATTAGAGGTGCTTTTGCTAGTAATCTGAACTCGTTAACCCCCGATTTATAACTACTTAATCTTTTTTTAAACGATGAAGGCCCTTTTTTCATAATATTACATCAAAGAAACCCTTGATACTAAACAATAGCTCAAAACAATTTTTTTGTCAATAAACCACAATGCATGCAAAGAAGAAATAAAAAAACTCACTAACAAAAATGCTTACATATCAATATACTAAAATATTAACGTATTGCAATGCTAAAATATTAACATACTGATGTGCTTTTATGCTATCGGCAACTCAATAATAAATCTCGAACCCATGCCATCACCATCTGATTCTATCCAGACTTGGCCATGGTTTCCCTCTACTACCATTTTTACCACATAAAGCCCAAGACCGGTTCCACTTGCATTTAACCTTTTAACATCTTTGCCACGAGAAAATTTGGAAAAAAGATGAGGTATCTCACTTTGCGGAATACCAATTCCAGTATCAGAAACCGTTATTCTAACATGACTACCGATTAAACATTTTTCAGTGCCACTGCAAACTTTTATAGATACAGTTACTCCACCCTTTTTGGTATACTTAATGGCATTATCCATCAGATTGGTTACAGCCTCGCGAATCTTGGCCTTATCCACATTAACCGCAGGGATATCATTTGTAGTTTTATTGTATTCTAAATAGAGACCTTTATCTCTAGCTTTAACAAAAAGATTATCAATCACATCTTGGCAAATATCCACCACGCTACATGTCTCAAAAACAAAATTAATTCTCCCTGATTCCAAACGAGAAACATTTAACAAATCTCTTACGAAATCTATTTGCTGTTCATTGGCATTAAATATTTTACTTAGAACATCTTTTTGGTCTGGAGTCATCTCGCCATAAGTTCCATCAACCAAAAGCATGGAATATCCCTTTACAGTGGTCGGCGGTCCTTGCAACTGATGAGCCACAATTGAAACGAATTCATTCTTGGCAGTATCCAACTCTTTTAATTTATCATTAGCCACCGCCAAATGATCAGAAATTTTTTGCAATTGATTTTTTCTTTCGCTAATTTCAGCGTTAGCCACTGCCAAGGCTTCTTTTTGAGCAATTTCTCTTTTTACATTTCTAATTAAAATATAACCGAAAATAGTTATCAAAAATAAAGCCACTCCATTTAAAATCATATTGGTCGGATTTCTAATAAAGGCAAATTGAGCCGCAATAAGTATGAAAAGAGTAACCACCAAAGCCTGCGCCCCGATAAGTTTAATATTAAAAGCATTAAACCGCACAATCATATAGGCCAACATGCCCATAAAAAATGTCATACCAAACAAGCCATATTGATCAATAGAATAATCATCAACCAATCCCTTATCAAATAAATAACTGGCCAAAAATCCATTGATAAAAAAAGTTATTAAGAAGAACTCCACTCCAAGAGCCATTAATAATACTTGTTTTTTAAATAAAGGATCTGATTTTTTATATCTATTTATAGCAACAAAAAGTACCCACATGAATATTAATAAACCAATACCATAGTAGTAATTTGTAAAATATTGATTCTCTCCCGACGCGCAATCATCTAATAAAAAATTAGGCAGATTATATTTCGTAGGAGTAAAAACAACTACTGGAAATAAAAATAATACAAAAATAAGTTTATTTTTAAATTTAATATCTCTTTTATCAACAAAAACATAGAAAAAATATAAAGCTAAACAGCACAATAAAATATAAACAAATCCATCAAGAGCCCAATCAAACATAATTATATCGCTCCTGTTACTAGTCCAAGTAACAAGACTCATAACTGTCCAAACTATAAATGTGATTGAGATTAAAAACAAAAGCTTATTTACCAATTCATTTCTATTTTTAAAATAAACAAAAAAACCAACAAATGCAGACACTATGATACTAGAGAAATGCGAATAATAAACCAATGGAGAAACTCCATCTGCAAAAAAAAGATATTTTGGATCAGCGTATTCTGGGCAAATCATTTTTGTTTTTTTAATTTATTTATTTTTTCTTGTATAAAAGTTTGAAAATATCCATCATATTTATTTTGCAACTTTTCGTTTTTCCAATCATTCTCAGTAATATCTCCCCTGCATTCCTCCTGTCCACATAAACATTTTAATTGATAGGGCTTAACTCCAATCATTTCTTGTAAAACCATAGCATAATCAAACAAAATTTCATCATCCACATCTATGTCTCGCATTGCAACAAGGAATATCTGACCTTTAAATCCAGCATTTGGATTACAGCTATGATTAAAAAAATCAGTATCGGTAACATCTTTTTTATTCATTGAACCAATTAAAAAATCTTCACTAATTTGCAAACTATAATCACTATCATAAAAAGAATTATCCTGCACCTCAATTCCCTTAATTATATATCCACCAAAAACAGCAAGAACATCGTCTTTATTTATTTTTAATTTTGCAAAAACACCTTTTCCACATTTCTCAGTATTTCTTACTTCAAGTTTTGGATTCATCCAAGAAAACATTTTTTTATCTTCCATTTGTTTGCAAATTAAAAAAATTAAAAATCTTAATCAAAATAAATTCAAAAAGTTAAATTTTCCATTTCTAAAATTATACCACACTTACAAAATAAAATACAAGGTTAATAAAAAATTCAATAATTATACTTAATTTATTTTTTATATTTTAATAATATTTTTTTAAAATTAGGCCAAAAATCTTTTTCAAATTCATTAGATTTTAATGCGGGTTTGTCAATGCATACTTTGAATCTTAATGGATTCCCCTCTAGTCTTAAGAAAGAAAATTTCTCTATACATACATCTCTTTTTTTACAACCCTCGCACCAAAAATCTAGATAATACGGCTTAATATTTTTAAATTCAACAATGTAATTATCTCTGCTATAAAAAATTCTTAAATTTGATCCCGGCATTTTAATTAATCGCATTTTTTCTTTAAAACCATTTTCTTCTAAAAATTCCACTATAAATTTTTTTGCATCATCAAGACAACGCCAGTCTGGAACTAATTTTAATGGTAAATTGTTTTTTTGGCAAAAATATAGAAGTTTATCAATCTGTTGGTTACAATCATTAGAGATAACTGTATTTATGGATATGTCTGGAGTAATTTTTTTTAGTTCTAATATGTTTTTCTTGATTATATCCAAATAATTACTGGAGCTATCCTTATTTTTTACATATAATTTGAAATATTCTGGATTTAGAGTATGTAGAGATACGTTGATCTTAGAAATGTAAGGTAGAGATTTTAAAAAAGTTTCATTCAGTAAAAGCAGATTAGTTGTTAAAAACACATCATATCCTTCCATTTTTAAAAATTTACACAAAAGAGGAAGTTTTTTGTATAGTGTGGGCTCCCCACCAGTTAAATGGATTTTATCAAAATAAGGTCTCAGTAGCCGTATCCAATTAATAAAATTTTTATCATTTAAAGATATTTCCTCTGTTTCTTTTGTTCCTTCACTATGACAAAAAGGACAAGCTAAATTACATTTATCTGTTATCTTAATTCTAATTTTATTATTGTATTCAACTAAGCAACCGTATTTTTTTCCCATAATTTAAAGATTATAAATAACACACTATATTAATTCTCATACTGATGCTTGATTATAATCTATCTTAATTTTAAATCAAGGATATGTCTCTATATTTTTTAATCTTGGATACATAATAACATCCTTTATGTCATCGCGACAAAGAATCCAAGTAATAAATCTTTCAACCCCTAATCCAAAGCCTGATGATGTTTTATAATTAGGTAGTGTTCTTAATTTCATATACCATTCGTAAGGATGTGGGTCTACATTTTGCCTTTTTAACGACTCAAGCATTTCAAAATAGTTATCTTGTCTTTGTCCACACCCTACAATTTCTCCCCCAAAAGAATTATTTATTAATGGAGGAAATATCATATCGGCATTTAAAGCTTTGTCTTTATTTTTGGGATCTGGTTTCTGATAAAAAGGAACTCTATCTCTATCGTAGTATTTAACCCAAAATGGAAGTTTAAATTCCAAAATTTCTGGCAACTTAACTTCTCCTATTGAGGTAATGTCTCTTCCGCACTCCGAAAAATTAACCAATTTTTCGTTTCCACTATTTATTAGTGCTTCTACGGCATCATCAAAAGTAATTGATGGAAATTTATCCAAATTAGTTATCTCCCTTAAGCAAGCATCGGTTTTTTTATAATCCAGGCTTATTTTTTCTAGGATATCTGGCATCAAGAGAAATCCTTCTGCTAGCATTTTTATAAAATCTTCAATAAATGGACATAGCTCATCTAGCTCACCTTTAATTTCAGCTTCACAATTAAAAAATTGATTTAAATGCCTCTTGTCAAAATCTTCTCCTCTTATTGATGGCAGATAACAATATACTTTATCAATTCCATTGAGTAGTAAGGGCTCAAACCCAAATTGAGATGAGTCTACTAGATACGCATCCAGATTTCCAAATTTAATTGGGATTGCTTGAGAGTCAGAACCTAATCCCATAGGAGAAGATATGCTTGGAGTTATCATAAATAAATCAACTGTTTTAGCATTAGATTTTTCAATGAAAAAATAATCAGCAATCATTTTAAGATTCTGACGCAAAAGCATGATGGCATAAAAATATCCGCTCTTAGTTAATTCTTCGTAGTGGGTGTTTGGATCATAAACTGGCAAAGCAAATGAGTCATAGTTTTTATTTTTAAATTCTAAATTAATCTTTTCGATTTGCTCTTTTAAATGAGATGCGATCATATTATTAATGCTCAATAATTATAATTTTAGCTTTATTAGAATCAGCTTCAATTTCCATAGATCCTCCAATTGGCATGGTAGCTTGTGGAGTAGTGTGCCCAATATCAACATTGGCAATAATTGGAATATCTCTTAACTCTTTTTTTGTTTCTACAATTTTTTTCAACAAATCTATTGTCATAGTAGTTTCTTTTTGAAAACGACCGATTAAAATACCCCTAACTCCTTTAAAATCAGACTGATGAATCAACGATTGCAATTGTCTATCAAAAAGAGCTGGGTTTATTTCGGCATCTTCTTCAAGTATCAATATTGAGTCATCAAGTACCGGCCAATATCCTGTTCCCTGCAATGCATTCAAGCACCTAACGTGTCCACCTACAATACGACCTAGTGCATGTCCAGGGTTTAACACCTGATATCCATTATTAGTTACAAATTCTCTGTTTTTTTGATCGATATACCAAGGATCATCGCTCCAACTATTAGATGGCAAAAGTGAATAAGATGCTTCTTTCATGCAACAATTTGTAAAATTCTCTATAGAATATTCAAAACCCTGTTCCATGCCCCAACTTGAAAAGTGTGGACCTAAATAAATCACCATTCCTGTTTTTACGGTAATTGCATTTGCTATGGCTGTAATATCAGAAAATCCACATATTATTTTAGGATTTTTTTTAATTAAATCATAATCAATATAATCAAGGAGTTGATTTGAATTGTATCCACCTATCACAGTAAGTATTGCATCTACATTGCCATCACTAAAGGCATCGTGCAAATCCTCAATTCTTGAATTAATAGAGGATGAATTAAAATCATCTTTCTCATCGATATGCTTACCAAAAGAGAGCTTAAACCCAAACTTCTCAACTCTTTCAATTGTACTTTTCTTTAAATCTTGCGATAGTATTCCCATACTTCTAGCTGGTGCAATAATTCTGATATGAGCCCCTTTAGTTATTTTTCTTGGTTTAATTATGTTTTTTATCTCTGACATATAATTTTATTATAATTATTATATAAAAATTTATTTTTTATAACTATACATCACTACCTTTGTTTAATAAATCTTTTTCAAAAAACTTAATAAATTCAACCATTACAGGAGATACAAGCTCATCCACCTCGCCAAACTCTCTTTTTTCAAAATTAGAAATAACTATTGGTAATTCATCTGTTGTAAGATCACATTTTATTCTAAAATAACTAATCGCTTTAATATATTTTTTCAAAATTCTATTCCTAGCGTTTTGACCAAATGGTCTCAATCCTTCCCTAAATAAAACAGTGCTGGTTACTATAGCATCTTCAAGTTTTCTTCTATATTTTTTATCAATTAATTCCAGTCCAACAACAGGTGTACAATCTTGGACATGATCCAATCCGTGCATTTGTTTTAAAGATGTTGATGGTCCTATTGATATTTCCAAACAAAGCTGAGAGCTTTCATTTTCGATTATAATCAAATTTCCTACATCCGAAAAACCATTCCCGTCAAAATTGCGTAAAGCAATATTGCAATTTCTTCCCCATACACCATCGATCCCCAATTTATGCCTATAATAACTCAAACTCTTCTTATCAATCTCCAAATTATTTTCCTCAAAACGCTTGCGACATATTCCAAGCAAATCTTGATCAGTTGAACTAACCCTAATCAATATATTTTTTTTAGATACACTTAATTTTTTTTCAAAAAAATCAAAAGCTTCCATACAACCTTCATGAATTCTTTCAGGCCCAGTAATAGCACCCATATTTGGGAAATACGAACCCCAAGCTGGATTAAAATCGTCATCTAATAATTTATTTATATTTTTAGTCCTAATACAGTCTTGATGCATAAAAATTCCAGGATTTGGTATCTTTCCTTCAATAAAATAGGGCTTTAAAACACTGATGGGCGAACCAACAAATCTCACAGTACTATCTACTCCAGAGCTAATTAACACCGGCTCTTCCTCTCTATATCCTAAAGATCCAAAATGATCTCCAAAGTCATTAATTATAGTTTCAACGTGTTTTTTTGCATCTTCTGCTGAGAATTTTTCCTTTCCATATACATTATGCGTAGATTCTCTTTCTTCTAAATTTTCTAATTGATTAAAGCTTATTTTTTCCATATTCATTATTAAAAAATACTTTGCTATCTAAAACAAGAAACTTGCTTAACTAAACCATATAACCATCTCTTGTTTATGTCAAATAAAGCGACTCAAAAACTATAAAAAAATTATAGTTTTACATAATCTTATTTATTGATCACATTATTACTGTTAAATATATCCACATTAGAGTTACTTCGGAAAGAAAAATTTAACCAAAATTTATTTCTCAAAAGAGTCACGTTTTCGCAATAGCTGACAGATATTCCTCCACCATCTCTCCTGGCAAAATTTAAAACAAAAATACAATTTTCAATCACAACGCCTGAGCATTTTTCTAAATACATACCACCGCCCCACTTTGCAAAATTTAGGAAAAAAATGCAATCCTTAACTATCACATTTTTACAATTATTAAAATAAATTCCTCCCCCATCTTTTACCAGCCCATTCATAATAAAAATTTCATTATTTATTATTTTATTTTTCTTGTTAACAATAAATAACCCTCCTCCTCTTTTTTCATTGTTAAAATTATTTTTTCCTTTTACTATCTCATTACTTTTCCAATATGAGTAAACCCCTCTACTAAAGAAAAATATTTTTTTCATTTTGTTGTATTAATGCATTATTAATAGATCTTCTAGCGGATTATTCCTTTCTAAATTTTTAACAATTTTTTCAGCCACATAATGGGGTGCCATAAAATCATCATATTTTTTCGGTCTTTTCTTATCAAAAAGATTAGTTTTTATACCCCTAGTGTACACTGCCACAATATTTATATTATCTTTGCAGACTTCTAATCTCAATGACTTAGTAAAGCCAGAGGCGGCGAATTTACTCGCACAATATCCAGAAGAACCAGCACTGCCATCCAAAGCGCTACTAGAAATAATATTAACTATAACTCCACTCTTTTGATTACGCATTCCAATCAATGCATGTTTTGATCCGTATATCGTTCCAAATAAATTAGTTTCTATCATCTCGTGTATCTTTTTCATATTCATCTTTTCAATTGGGGCATGCGGCGTCCAAATTCCAGCGTTATTTATCCACACATCGACACATCCAAATCTTTTAATTGCCGTCTTAACTATTTTTTTTACATCATTTTCTATTGTCACATCTGCTTTGATATATAACGGATTACTTTTTTCAATAAAAACATCACTGTCGAGTGAACGAGAGACAACAATGACTTTACTTTTTTTTGCAATGAATAATTTAGCCAAAGCTAAGCCAAGACCCTTTGTTCCTCCAGTAATAACCACCACCCTATTCTCCAGTCTCATGCTATTTAAATTTACAAATTATTAGTTTTAAGAATCTATTTCTTTTAAAAATATAATTAACAAATATTCCAAAAGTTTTTAAAATAAAAGAAGGAGTTTCCATAATTAAAGGATTGCCAAATTTTTCTACTTTAACGTAATCCACCTCTCTATTTAATTTTTTAGCTGTTATTCTGATTATTTTTTCTATATCAACTTCACTGTAAAATTTCTCGGTATCTAGCCTGTATCCGGGTATAAATTTTATCTTTTTCAATAACCAAGCCTTAATTATTGGACCCGAATAAAAATTTGGAATTCCCACTACAACCATTCCAGAATTACTACACACCCTAATCATTTCTTTCATTATCAATTCAATATTATTCTTACCATAATGCTCAATAACTCCGATATTCCAAACAAAATTAAATGCCTTATCTTGAAAGGGCATCGAAAATATATTTCCATTTACGCACTTGACATTCTCAGCATTGAATAAATTAACTAATTTTTTTGCATATTTTAACGCATTTGAAGAAATATCTAAAAGAGTTTTTTGAATATTACCTTTTAACAAAATCGTAGCTTTACCCGAACCACTTCCTGCCTCTAAAACATTTTTATAATCGTTAAGATTCACTAAATTATTCACATAATTTGTCAAATTCTTATAATAGTCTCTCCACCAATATGATGAAAATTCTTCATCATTAGTTTTTAGCTCAATACCAAATATTTCGTCCCAACTCTCTTTTTCATGCATAAATAATTTCTCTAAACTTTCATCCATATAGTACATACAATACCATAAGTATTATAAAATATTTAATAATTTCAATTCTTCAATTAATTTTTTTGATGTGTGAAATCGTATAGCTTTAATTCCTAGTTTACTTGCCATAAAGACATTTTCCTCATTATCATCTATGAATAAACAATTGTCCGCTTTCACGCCCAATCTTGTAAGCATTAATTTAAATATTTTCGGATTCGGTTTTTTTAACCCGACCTCGTAAGAGTATAAATTTACCTCGAACAAACTTTCATATCTAAACTTATCCTCACAGTATTCAATCCACTCACGAGCATGATTAGATAATAGCCCAAGTTTGTAATTTAATCTTAGAAGATTAATCAAATTGCGCATACCCTCAATTTCTTTAAAATTATCTCTAGTAATAGTATTCAACATATCCGCATCCACATTAACATTGCTCATCATCATAATCTTATTCCAAAAATCTGTTTCAGTAAGTTTTCCTTCCATAAGTTCATTAAAAGTATCGCCATATAAAATATTGGATAATCTCCCCTTATCCATTTTAAGCATAGACGAAATTTTTTCATCAGTTCCCTTTAGCCCTGTTAATAAAACTTCTGATAAATCAAAAATAATAGTATTTATCATAATTCAATAAATATAGCTTATGTTTATATTTTCTAATTGTTATAATCATATCCATAAACATAAATTTAAGCAATATCAGACAATAAAAAAGCCGGAAAATTTTAATTTCAATAAATTTTCCGACTACAATTAAGAAGACTCTTGACGCATCTGTTAATTCTTTTTGGATTTTTTAATAGTAAAATAAAGAGCTACTCCCACGAATATCAGCGCACCCAGTCCCACTGATAGCATAAATGGCAAAGCTTCATAGAAAGCTTGTGGATCTTTTGCTATGATGTCACCCGTAATTCTTACCATTCTGTCAGTTGCGTCCATAACAAATCCTCCTTTATTAGAATTGATCTAATCCAAAAAAGTTAAATTTTCCATTTCTAAAATTATACCACACTATGGAAATAAAAAACAAGAAAAAACATGGAGAAGGTGAAAAATATCACGTCGCTATTTTAAATTTCTGAAATGAAATGTCATTAAAGGTGGGTGAATAAAGTAAAGTCAATCCGAATATTTCTGTTAAAAAAGCGCAAATGAGTCAATATGTATATAGCATCAAATCTTCTAAAAATTTCATTAAAAAAATGGGAGTGTCATTTAGACCACCCCCATCACATTTTTCTTGATATACCACCATCTCCTCTTTTTAACATAATCAATTAAGTCCCCATTTGATAATTTTCAAAGAATGAATCACCCACTGTCTCATAATCCATTCTTCTAAAATTAAATGTTTCTAGGCACTCATCAAGACTGTTTTTAGAAAATAACCTCAACCTCTTATTCTCCAAAACACCTTTGTGTATAATTCCAAGGAAGGACTTTTCTCCCGCCCCAGAAAAATTATACGTCCTATTTTCTGCAATAATCAAATTTCCGCCATACGCAATAATTCTTGCGATTTCTTCCAAAACTCTGGCAAACACTAAATCGTCAGATATTTCCTGAATCGTCCACAGGAGAAGAGCAACATTAAAACTGGCATCTCTGAATGGTAGATGTTTTGCATCCGACAAAACAAGCTTTCCTTTTTGGGATTTATTTGCCAATATTAAACGGTCATAATCAATATCGATGCCAAACACATTGCAATTTCGCATGGTAACGACCTTCATCCAATGACCGCTTCCACAACCAATCTCCAATATTCTAGACGTCTTAGATATATGTTTTAATATAAAAGACTCTAGGGTTTCGTTCTCCTGTTTGGCAGTTTGATTCGGAAATTTATAAAACAACGCTTCATAATCTTCTGCATGCATTTTTATCCCTCCTCACTAAAAAGTATTTTTTGACTCCGAAAATCTAGAAAAGATAACCCTGTTTAGATATCACACCGATTATCGACTGCGCGATTTCTTCCCTTGTTCCGCTCATCATCAGAGATGGTAATGATTTTTCCTCGCTCATCCCGCTTCCTTCCGACTCAAAATCACTTGCCACACAAAGAGATAATTCGTAATTATCCTCGCCTCTCTTAATTGCCCAAAATTCATTTATCGGACCTTTCTTTTTTCTCTCCCAAATCAGATAGCCAAATGCCGTTAGCCTGAACTTTGCCTCACATATCTCAGGACTAATCCATAATGGACGAATAACACCGTGCTTGTGAAATAATTCGAACTTTTTCTCATCATTTCCTAGCAACGACAACATTTCATCATACGAAACATCTTTGCCACCACCCCACTCGGGTGGTCGCACTAGCCTATCAACGATCTCATCATACATCACCCAGTCTTCATTGGAAAAAGAGACTTCAAAACGCTGAGGGAAGACAAACCATGAATATTTCCCTCCCACAGAAGCCCAAAATCGACCCTCGTTCTCTACTAACCGAATGCACTCATCTAAAGTAGTATTGCGAGTTATTGTCTGCGATTCCAAAGCATTCAGAAAATCTAAACAAAACATATGCAACTCATTCGCAGACAGGCATCTTTTAAAATCCCTGCACCCGCCCGACCTCAGATTATGCCTCTTGATGACAGCATAAATCTCTTCTGGGAAAAAGGTGGTTTCCTGTAAAATCACATTAAAGTGATTTTGTTTTTTTGCCGCTCTAATCAATAGAGCCATTTGGGAGCGCTGAACATGCACGGATCTGAGCATTTCTTTCAAGAATGAAAGACCCGTTTCAGTAAACGCAATTAATCGCCCACAGTCATCATATCTATCTTGACACTCAAATCCATAGCAAAAACGATCTAGCTCTCCTTCTACTTGCTTACGGCTAAAACCACTCTTTATGACACCTTGGACGGCCTCCTCAAACAAAACAAATCTGTTATTAGACGACCGATTCAATTCCAAAATAGCCCGATAACAAGTTAGTGTTAACACGCTAAATTGCATGTGTCCTATGTGTTCGTAATAAAACATACTATTATTATTCACGATGAAAACCTCCTGTTTTGGAAAATAATTCAAAATCATATACATCTGGCGATTTTGCAATTATTTCCATTATTTTTAGCATACCTTGTTTCCACTCAATGCAACGCACATATGGATCAGTAATTTTTGAACCACTTTCCAAAGTCTCCCCTCGGCAATAGCCTCCACAAAAATACCTAAACACACAACTGCTGCAAGTTCCATTCATTGAGTCGACATCCAAGCTCCTTAATCCATTCAAAATGTGTGAGCTTTTCCATGTTTCACCTATACTAGGCGCCACAACATTTCCTATTTCGAAGCCATCCCTAACCATATTAATGCATGGATAAAGGGTGCCATCAGAGTTCACGCAACAAGTACAATGTCCCGTTCCACAATATTGGAATTTAATTCCTGACCTGATAGCAACGATGGTTTCAGCCAGAAGTGTTGATCTTGTCATTTCTTGCCATTTCTTATTCCCTTCCACAACGCTAAACAATTCTTCGAACTCCTCCTTAAATTTTACCGCTTTTACTTTCCCCTGTAAAGCATTGCCTATTCCAACAAGACTGGACGTTACAACCTGCTCAACCCCTAATTGTTCGGCTAATTTAAGAAGTCCTCGCAGTTGATTGATATTTTTATCATGAATAGTGAACGAAATTCTTGTTCTGCATCCATGACTGACCAAAGTTTTTATCGCTCCTACGGCCTTATCAAAAGCCCTTGTCTCATTCCGTAGAATTGCATTTGTCTCCCCATCTATTCCATCAAGACTGATTTGAACTAAAACACTATTCTTGCCAAAGAAGCCAGCTAATTCATCATCTATGAAATACCCATTTGAATTAACTCTTATTTTCAAACCATTCTCAACGCCAGTTAGAACAATCTTTTTTAATTTCTCTTTTTCAAGCGTTGGCTCGCCTCCAGACAACACCAGCAACCGAGGATGCTCTGTTATAATCGATGAAAGATTTTTTATGGCTATAACGCTAGCTTCCAAGCTCATTTCATCAAAACTCGTACTTCCACTCGCATAACAATGATTGCAATTAAGATTGCATTTTCTGGTTACATTCAGAGTTGCCATAGACAATGCATTTTCCTGTTTTCTTTCGACAGGTATTGATTGCTGAATAGCATTTATTGAATTGTGGATGTGTGTGATATAGCCAACTACGTCATCTAACGGCAAATTGTACTTTCGCGATATTTCTTCTGAAAGCACTGCCAAGTTTGATTCTGCATATATCGCATCTACAACCTCTTTCAGAATTTTATTACCTGCCATCACTAATGGATGATTATGCCAAATTATACTGACTAAATCATTTTTCCATCTTAAAGTAATTCGATCTTTCATTTTAATCTCCTTGAATAAAATAGAAGGGGGCTAACTTACGCTAACCCCCAAAAAAGTTTACTTACAAACCATCGGCCAATGATTGCTATTTACCACTGTAACGTGGTGCGGCTGCTTCACAGGTTGATACCTGGACAACTGGGTTCGAAACGAAAACCTTCAACATTTTTATCACCTCCTTTTCATTGTCTGAGTTTTTCTATCGAATGTCGAAATGACACTCTTGCTCCATAGAACTATTAGATTTGTGGTTATCTTTATTTCAATGAACTACTACCCAAAAACATAACAGAAAAAAGTGGATTTTGTCAAGCAAATGTAGGCTAGCAATATTGTCAATCAAAAATAAAACGAGACGTGAAATTGCATTTGCAACTCACGCCTCTTGATTACATCGCTGATTTTACAGCAGCGAATACAGATTCGTATCCATAGCTATAGAGCCAGGCCCAGAAAATCCCTTGAATTATAGACAAGGGAACCAAGACATGAACCATTCTTTCAAAATCTCCAAGTTCCTTTTTGAAAAAAATAGGAACTTGTTCCGGTCCATCCCAGATAGTAGCTTTTGCGTTTATGGCCACCATTCCAAGAAAACCGATAACTTTTGACTCTCGATGGATTATATCTAACGCTCTACGATAACCTTCGCCAAAAGTAACATCCTTGCCAGTCCTGAGACTGTATACCATAAAGCCCCAGGCAACCCAAAAGTCAAAAGCGATAGTCCAAACAGAAACTTCCAAATCTGATTTGTTGAAATAATTCAACGTGGCTACAAGACCAATACAGGCAAATACCACCCAATAGTCCATAGCCACATAATAGGCACGTTGTTTCATTGTCATTCTTACAGTTTCCACAACGTCCTCATGACTATCATCTTCAAAAATCTGAAAAAATTCTCTAGTAGCCTCCTTGATTACCAAGATAATTTTATTATCCTTGAATTTCTCAAGAATAAAAACTACCAGAAAGACGAGCCCAATAAAAATAGTTATGGGAGCACTTGTGGCAATTATCAATCTCTGCCAAACAATCTGAACCCCCAAGACTTCTTTCGAGAACTCAAAAGTATTTGCGCCAATAACGATTAAATAGAATAGTGAGAGAATCTTATTATCCCAAATTTCCCTCAAAAAACCTACTGCATTGTTTTTAACAATGTAAGATCTTGTCATTTCCAACCTCTCTCTATTTTTTGAAGGAAAAAATACCTCCAGCCACTCCTCACCTTTTCTATGGACATATTGGTCCACTCTTTGAGATACATTCACTTTGGACCTCCATTTTTATTAAGTTTTCAAACTACCATCCATAATTCACTAACTTTAAATTATACACCAAAATCAACAAAAAGTCAAGGTTTACGGCAACCAAAAAACAAGCCTTAATCAGAGGCTTGTTTTGAGGGGTTTTTGAGTTATTTTTTATTTTTAACAACTTCTATTTTTGCCATTAACTAATAAGACTCATTCTGCTCTTTTAATTTATTTTTTATAATATTTTAGTTTTTTCTATTTACCATTACAACAAAAAGGCTTTCGTTTATTAGCAATCTTTATTAAGCCATCTGAATTGGTTTTAGAAAGATATTCATCAAGACTTCCGCTTTCCTGCCAAAGATTTCTATAGTAAGGAAAAAACTGCTCGTGTTGTTTATATCCAGCATCTGCCTTGCCCAGCAAGGCAACCCATTCTGGCAATCCTAAAATTACCACATTGAATATTTCTGCTAAATCCCAACTATCTATGAGTTTTAAATATTTTTTTTCTTTTATATAAGTGTAGTAATAAAAATGCAGTATTTCATGTGCAAAATGACGTCGCACTTCTGTCGGCTCTTGTACCGCTTGATACCAGATTTGAAAATTATTATAATCATCCCCAATAACACCGCATTTTGCGATAGAAAGGAATGCTATTAAACTTTTTTCTTTATAAAATCCCAATTCACCAAAAAGTATCTCTAGCTGTTTAAAATAATCTACTGAAATATCATCCCAAATGGCTTGCATGTTTTTCTGTGCATGCACAATATCTGTCTCATGGTTTTGATAATAAGTTTCCACATAAGGGTATATAATATCCATTCGTTCATTTTCTGATTTGTTCTGACACACACCCAAAAGTGGGTGCTCCCTTATGATACGATCATATCCAAAATCAAAATCGCCAATTTTCTCATCAATAAAATAAAGAATTATTTCCTTATCAAAATCCTTATCAACAGTAACAATAACTTTTGGATACATAAAAGTCCAGATCTACAATATTTACTTTTCTATTCTAACAAAGTTTACCAAATACTCAAATCCAAAGAAAAATAAAACAGGCCTCTAGCTGAGACTTGTTTTTTGGAGTTTTTGATTATTTTTTATTTTTAAATAAGTTTGTTTTAATTTTAAAGATTTATATCTTTATTTGAAATTTGTAATTTGACATTTGAAATTTACTTTTATATCCATCCCCACTCTTTTAATCTTTTCTTGTCACATTTGTGGAAATCCAAACCAATATCATTCCTATAAAACTTCTTAGGAATAATTACTTTCTTTATCACGTCTATGCATTTTTTCTGAGCACCTTTGGCAGTTTTGCAAGAGTGAGTAACATGCAAGATAAAGCCGGTATTACTAGAAATGAATAAATTGCCATACTTATCTTTGGAAACTTCTTCAAAATGAATATGCTCCATATCTCCCAAAGTGAACTCTGAATTAAAATAAATATACTCGCCCTTGGAAGAATATTTATTTATTCTTATATGATAAGGAAAAGGTGGAGTAGCCACTAGTACAGCTGTGGCAAATTCTTTTTTATATTTCAAATCATATTGCTTGCCATCGGCCACCGCTTTTAGGAATTCTCCGATGGGTGATTTTATCAATTCCACATGCAAATGAGTAGCTGGCCAGCCAAAACGAGTAGTCAATTCCAAAGGATAAACATTTTTTTCATCCACTATACAATTCACATCTACATCTCCCCGAAAATCTATTTTCCTTAAATAATCTTTAAGCTTAGCTAAAGTTTCTTTAAATAACCGATTGTTTTCATCATTAGTCATCCACATCAAAGTTCCCATCTCGTATGTCTTGGGTCCCAATCCTCCCGAGTAAAGATCTTTATGTTCAATATTAAGTTCAATCGGTCCTACCCAATCATCACCATTAAAATATCGGGCCACCCCTATTTCGATTCCGATAGCTTTCTTTTGAATATCGATACTAGCACACTCTGAGTTTTTATAACGATAATAATTTTTTAAAACATCAATTACATCTCGTCCATCTTCGAAATCACCTACATAATTAAAAATCTTATCGGCGTGTCCATTTTGTTTTACCACCCAAGGACCTTTATTTTTCTTAATATATGCAATTGCATCATCTACATTTGTAAAATTATTGGAAGGAATTACCGGCACTCCATAATTAGCAAAAACTTTTTTGCAATATTGCCTATCATGTTCCAACTTATCTCCAAGCTCGCATCCGCCCACCACTGAGTAGCCTTGTTTTCTAAGTTTGTTCTGTTCCTTGCCGTAACCAATGCTGTCAAAAACTATTAACCCATCCCCTTTTCCAACCCAATCCAATTCTTTTTTCCAGTCTTTAACTTTATCCAATATCCCTTTATAGTTAATTCTTTGGGATTTGTCCTCCACAAAAAAACGAACTTGATGTCCCTCTTTTTTAAAACGATATGCCAAATCAGCTCCAGACAAATCCAATGAAACAAATAATACCCTCATAGAAAATTTTACACGATTTAATCAAAATTATATTTAAAAATATGTCCTAAAATCATTTAATCAAAATATTGCCTAAATAAATATTTTTTACAAATAACTTTCCATTTTAATACATTTTTTAAGATTTGTCAATACCAGAAAAAACACACAAACCCATTAAAAATGGGCTTGTAAACAAAAGTTTATTCAATTATAGGCAATGATCCGCCATTTTCTTCATTCTTTTGAACTACTCTTTCTCCAGCCGAAATCTCAATATTTTCAGTCTCTACCGTTACATCCTGAGTAGACTCTTCTTCATTTTCAACTCCGCCTGACTCTTGGGAACTTTCTAATTCCTCATCAGTTTCAGTAGATGTATCATCCTCAACTCCCGCACCACTATCCCCATCTTCGCTTAAATCACCTTCCGTATTTTCAATTGACTCAACATCTTCTTCTTCAGAATTTAAACACGCCTCATCACCCTCTTCACATTCACCCTCCTCCTCTTCAATCGGATTTTCGATAGCATACTGAGCCGGATCAATGCAGGCGCTGGCATAATTTTCTTCCATATTTTCTAGAGTACAAAAAACGAACTCACAATCGGGTTCGTTTTGGGCGCACACAAGCGCATCACAATCTTCATCATTTGCATCACAAGATGAAATTTTACTCGCATTTTTATTTATAACTTTGAAATACCAAATATCTTCTTCGGGATCATCGGTACACATTTCACCCTCCTCCTCACTCTCAGGGTCGCACTCCCACACAAAACAAGTCTCGGTATAAGGATCGCAATCCACTTGAGCTTGCACGATATAATCTTTCTTAACCATATAACGATAAAAAGTCGCGCCAAAAGAAGCCAATATTAAAATTCCCATCGTCCACCAAAATATTTTTGTTTTTGTATCCATTTTTATAATTTTCAAGTCAAAAATTATTTATGTTTATAAACTTTTATTTTAGCCTCCTTCTAAATTAATTCATTATACCACAGGCGCTTATTCTAATGCAAATAAAAAAAATGAAAAATGAGCAGAAAATTTTGCTCATTGTTTTAATCGAAAAAATTATATATAATTCTTGTTAAAACTTTGCCGAAACAAGCTTCTCCAACTTGAGTACTCTTTTTTCCATTTTCTCAAATTCATCATAACTCACCTTTTGCTTTAAATCATACTTAATATCAGAAATATCATCCTTCATCACATTTAAATCCTCTTGCATATTATCCAAACGCTCATCAATACCATCTAGACGATTATCAATTCCATCTAGACGATTATCAATTCCATCTAGACGATTATCGATACTGCTCAAGTGACCAGTGATTTCCAAATGTTGCTCCGCAATTATCGCTATGTTATCATTAAGACTTTCCAATACAACCGACATTTTGTCAGAGCTTTTCATTTTTTTTATATTTTTTACGGTTTTCTTTTTCATATATACTATCTTAACACCAATATACTTTTTGTCAAAATCAACTATTTTACAATTTTCTCAATTCCATTAACTACTTCGTCTATCAAAAACTGAGCTGTCGAAGCGCCGGCAGCCACTCCAATATTATTAGCTTTATCAAACCATTCTAGCTTCAATTCATCAGCTATCTCGATATGATGAGTTTTGGTTCCAACTGCC
>DNVQ01000044.1:56057-69282 GCA_003507475.1 Candidatus Moraniibacteriota bacterium
CTAATATCTTCAAGTTGCTTGGCGTCATTTATAATCTGAGCAGAATTATCAGTCAAAGAATTAATGCCAATTATCTCAGCATGATTTTTATCACCGCAAATTAAAATGCCATATCCTTTTTTATAAAAATTGTTGGCTACTATTCTAGCTTTATTTACAAAAGGACAAGTGGCATCAATAATTTCAATTCCCCTATTTTTAGCTCCTTCGATAACATCAATTGGTGCCCCATGGCTTCGAATAATCATNNATGGCATAAATCTCTTTTTTTCCTTTTAATAATTCATCCACCATATCTACCGCTCTTTTTACCCCGAAACAAAAGCCTGCGTTTTTGGCCACTATTATTTTTTTCTCTTTCATATTTAAAATAAGTTAATTATTGCATCTACCATTATAGCGCATAATAAAAAATAAAACGAGAGAAGACGTGTAGCGCCGTGTTTCTACAAAAATAATCTTGATAATTATGGGCTCTGCTATTAAGATTTTTCTTATTAACTTTTTGACAGCCCGCTTCGACAAGCTTTAGCGAGGCGAGCAAAAAGTTACCTGTCCGCAGTGCTACAGCGTTGCAGGCGGGCAAAAACTGCCACACGTATTCCTAAAATATACCTTCATACTTCTTTTGAGATCCCACATAAGTAAATTTCTAGAGCTCATTACTTCGCTAAGAAATTTTACTTTCTGGGATGACATCTTGCTAGATGTCAGTTTTTTAACGCTCCCCCTCGACCTGCCCGCCAATGCCTAATGAACTAATACTAAGAAATAAACCGATATTGTATTAATTTTATTTAATAAAATATTAGTTGAGAATGGCAAGGCAGGCGGGGTTGATTTACCTGCCTGCCGGTAGGTAGGTTTTATTTTAGTCATAAAGTGTGGACCCTGTATTTGATGCGTATTTAATCTTAAAATTCACAAAGTGGATAAAAAAACCACCAGTAATGATGGTGGTTTTTATTTCAATGTTATTTTAAGAATTTATTTTTATATTCTTCTTGAGCTTCGGCAATTATTTTATAAGCCTCATCTGGTCCTAAAAATCTACCCACTTTTACACTATCTCTACCAGTTTGAGGGATTTTATAGATTTCCATAAAAGTTTTTAGGTCCTTTCGTTCATAAGGAGTAAGTCCATCTACGTGAGTCACATGTTCATAACGAGGATCTTTGGCATTTACGCAAATTATTTTATGATCCACTTCTCCATTATCTTCCATTTCCATAATTCCCACTACTCTTCCCTTTACCAATGCGCCCGGAATTATCGGCATTGAACTAAAAACTACCGCATCTAATGGATCTTCGTCGCCAGTATTCCAAGTATTTGGCACATCGCAATAATTTACCGGATAAAAAGTAGGCCCGTAAAGTACCCTATCTAATTCCAAAACTCCATACTCCTTATTGTACTCATATTTATTCATATCTCCTTTTTGAATTTCCACAATCAAATTCAAAATCTCAGGAGCCTTATCTTGCGGAATGCTGTGAAAATGAGAAGCTACGTAATTTTCTGCCATATTTTTTATTATTTATTTTGAATCACAAAATATCAAACCCTTCCCCAATCCTCCCCTTACTACCGCGTGTCGCCTTAGCTTTGGCGGTGGCGCAAGGGCAGGTGGCTAAAGATTTACCTCATAATTCAAAGTATTTAATTAATTACCTAAACATGTTAACATAAATTATTTTATTTTTCAATAAAAAAAGAAAATGTCATCAGTCATCTGCAATCAGTCATCAAAGAAATACAAATAAGTGAATGAATGCCAATGATGCGAATATTGCAAATACCAAATTAATATTTTATTGAAAATTTTAATATTGAATATTGAATGAAAATTGAGCATTGATTATTGAAAATTTTTTTATATCTCTTGATTAATAACCAAATGATTTTATTGCTATGTTAAAGCGCTAATGTACTAGAATATAGAAGCTATTTTCCTAGCTACTCTCTTATCCAGAGCATTGGGAATTATCTTATTGGCTGTGGGGTTTTTTACCATATCTGCCAGAACTTTGGCTGCTTTTAATTTGTGATTCATAGTAATTTCTCGCACTCTTTTATTTAAAGCGCCACGAAAAATTCCCGGAAAAACCAAAACATTATTAAGTTGATTAGGAAAATCAGATCTTCCTGTGGCGATAATCTTAGCTCCGCCCTGCTTGGCTAGTCCAGGCATAATTTCAGGAATGGGATTGGCCATGGCAAAAACTATTGCATCTTTATTCATCTTGGAAATATCCACATTATTCACTACATTAGGAGCTGAAACCCCAATAAAAACATCCGCCTCAAACAAAGCATCCCTAATTGTTCCCATTAGGTGTTGAGGATTGGTAATTTTGGCAATTTCCATTTTTGATTCATTGAGCCCACCTTCTCTTTCCTTAAAAATAATCCCTTGGCTATCCACCATAATAATATTCTTAGCTCCATAGGCGATTAATAATTTAGCTATAGCCACACCTGCCGCTCCTACTCCACTAATAACAATCTTAATTTTTCCAATTTTTTTATTAACCACCTTTAAAGAATTTATCAAGCCAGCCAAAACCACAATAGCCGTTCCATGCTGATCATCATGAAAAACGGGTATACTCAATTCCTTTCTTAATTTTTCTTCAATTTTAAAGCATCTTGGAGCTGAAATATCTTCCAGATTTATGCCCCCGAAAGTTGGCGCAATATTTCGAATAATTTTTATTATTTCATCAGAATCTTGAGTATCAATAACAATCGGGAAAGCATCCACGCCGCCCAGCTCCTTAAACAGAAGAGCCTTACCCTCCATTACTGGCAGAGCTGCCTCGGGTCCAATATTGCCCAACCCCAAAACCGCACTCCCATCCGAAATAACTGCTACTGTATTTTTACGAATAGTGTATTCGAATGACAATTTTTTATCTCTGGCAATAGCATTGGAAACATTGGCCACTCCAGGCGTATACAGAACTTTTAAATTATCTTTAGTTAGTTTTTGTTTAGAATTTACTTCAATTTTTCCTCCTATTTTTTTTGACAACTTTATCGACTCTTCCATAAGTTTATTTTTAGTAATTATTTCACCCCCATATTATCTCAATTTATCTAGATAAAATCAATGCCTAGCTCATGTTGACATTTTAGCGTTTCAACATGTTAACATATAAGAATTAAAACAATGACGGTGCAAATTTCCAAATGATAACCAAATGATAAATTTAAATTTATAATTTTTAATTTGAAATTTATTCATATCTCTGTCTGCCGGCAAGCAAGCTTGTTTCTCGGAATTTGTATCTTAATAAATAATTTTACCAAAAAAGACGAGGCAGTGCCTCGTCTCTACATCTGAAATAATTACAACATCTAAAGTCTCAGTTTTCTATAAATACTGCCAGATGCTACAGCACCTTCGGCGACAGCTGTGATAATTTGGCGGAATTTATTTGACCCTGTTGTTACGTCTCCAGCTGCCCAAACTCCTTCCACATTGGTTGATTGAGTTTGATCTACAATTATGTAATCTTTATCATCTAGGGCTACTCCTAGATTTTTTGCAATCACTACTCCTGGCACAGTGCCCACTTCTATAAATACACCTTCTACCAGCAATTCTTTAATTTCACCGTTTTGATCATATGTTATAGCATTTACTTTTGCATCTCCCTTAATTTCAGTAATATTTTCCGTAGTAATTAGTTCTATCTTACCGTTTGCCATCATCGCCTCTTCCCTAGAAGGCTCCCAATCCACTTTCTCGTGATGTAGAACGTAGACTTTTTTAGCAAACTCGGTAAGATGCTGAGCTGCCATAGCTGCACTATCTCCACCGCCAATTACCACCACATCCTTATCGCGGAAAAACATCGCATCACAAGTAGCACAATAAGAAACACCCTTCCCCACAAACTCTTTCTCGCCCTTAACATTCATTTTACGAGGTTTCATACCAAGAGCCAGGATCACAGTTTTAGTAAAATATTTTTTTCCGCCATCCGTTACAACCTCAAATCCTCCGTCCTCCTTTTCAATTTGCCGAACATCCTCTTGAATAATGGTTGCTCCCAAACTTTCTGTTTGATCAACAAATTTTTTCATTAAGTCACTACCGGAAATACTTTTTTCTCCAGCCCAATTTTCTATCTCTGAAGCTTCCACCACTTGTCCGCCAATCTCCTCGCCTATCACCAAATGGTTAAGCTTGTACCGAGATGAATAAATAGAAGCCCCCAGTCCCGCCGGACCGGCTCCCACAATAATTAAATCATAGATTATTTTTTCTTCTTCAACCATATTTTTCATTTTTTAGTTATTAGTGTATTAGTTCTTTTTAGTTATTAGGTTGATGATTTTTTATCTGATAGGTTTTTAGATAATAATTTTTACCCATTATTTAACCCTAACCGCTTCCGCACCACACTACCACACTACTGCGCTAATTATCTAATTACCTAATTAAATTATTTCCAAATTTTCCAAAAATTCTCGATAAATATTCATTACTCGCCTAACTTCTTCCTTATTTAAATAAAATTTACCATCATTAATTATTTTATTTCTTATTTCATGAGCCTCAATCAATAAATCCAACTCTTCAATTTGATTTGAATCCGCACTTTCCAATCTTTCTTTCATATTGCTACCCTTGTATCCAATATCAAAAAGAATTTGATCCACCAATTTATCTGCCTCTAAAATAGCCAGCTTATCCTGCTGATCATTATCCAATTTTAATCTACTCTCTATATACTCCCATTGTTTTTGAATTTTTTTCTTGGAAACCAAGGGCATATTTGCCCCCTTTAGGGTATTTTTAATATCTCCACCCAAGCCTCTTAGCGCCAAAAGCAAAACCATATCCACAAAAAGAACAATCACATAAATAGCTAAAATAAATTTTATAAAGAAAAAAAAGCCAGAATTCAAAAATGAACTCGCTAAATTAGCAAGCAGGATGTAAATACTTTCTATATCTATTTCCATAATATAATTTAGTTGTTTATTTTTTATTTCTTAGTTAACGAGTTAACGAACTAACGAATTATTTTTAAAACAAATTATTTGAGTTTTTTGCAATTCGTTAACTCGTTAATTCGTTAATAAACAATAATTAATTCAGTTCAAATGTATGCGCGGCATTTAGCAATTCTTCTTCCCCAAACCAACGCCCCATTAATTGTCCTCCGATAGGAAGTTTTTTGCTCTCGCGCTCAACTTCTCCAATTGGAAAAGAGATAGCTGGCACACCCACCAAATTAGCTGTTACCGTATAAATATCCGAAAGATACATTTGTAATAAATCTGTAGTCTTTTCCCCTATTTTAAAAGCCGGCTCTGGCGCTGTGGGGGAAAATATCAAATCAACTTTTTCAAAAGCTTTTTCGAAATCCTGTCTCAATAATCTTCTTACTTTTTGAGCTTTTTTATAGTAGGCGTCATAATAACCCGCACTGAGCGCATAAGTTCCCAGCATAATTCTTCGCTTAACTTCAGGGCCAAATCCAATTTCTCGAGTATCCAAATAAGTTTCCAATAATTTACCTGCGCCAATTTTTGATTTTTCTTGATCATCGATACTTAATCCATATCTAATTCCATCAAATCTAGCCATATTAGAACTTACTTCACTGGGCACCGTTATATAATAAATTGGTAAGGCATACTCATTGTGTGGAATATTTATTTCTACTAATTCCGCTCCCAACTTTTTAAATTTCTCCAGCGCTGCAAAAGAAATATTTTTAATCTCATCACTAAGTCCATCCCCAAAATATTCTTTAGGCACACCTATTTTCATTCCTTTTATATTTCCTGTCAGATAGTCTTCATAAAATTTTCCTCCGCTTTTAGCTGAAGTGGCATCCTTCAAATCCCTGCCGGCAATTCTGGATAAAACAATTGCCGCATCTTCCACACTTTTAGCAATTGGACCAATTTGATCAAAACTCGATGCCATCGCGAGAAGACCGTGGCGAGAAACTCTTCCATAGGTTGGCTTCAGACCAACTGCTCCACAAAAAGATGCAGGCTGACGAACTGATCCCCCCGTGTCCGAACCCAATGCATAAACCGCCATATCACTCACTACCGCTGCAGCTGATCCACCCGATGATCCGCCTGGTACACGATTTAGATCATGAGGGTTTCTAGTTTTTTGGTAAGCGCTGTTTTCTGTAGAGCTACCCATAGCGAACTCGTCCATATTGGTTTTACCAAGAATAATAGCTCCTTTTTCCCTGAGCTTCTTAACCACTGTTGCATCATATGGGGCAATATAATTATCCAATATTTTTGAGGCCGCAGTTGTTCTTCCGCCCATGACACACATATTATCTTTAAGCGCCATCGGAATTCCGCCTAATAAATCAAAATCTTCTCCGACTTGAATTTTTTTATCTATCTCTTGAGCTGCATTTAGGGCCAATTCTTTGTGCAAAGTCAAATAAGCCAAGATATTTTTATCTTTTAATTCAATCTCATCGAAATATTTTTTAGTTAAATCTACGGAATTAATTTCACCATTTTTTAATTTTTCGTGTAACTCTCTTATCATATTCTATAAAATACTCTTTACCTTAGCTTGATTATCTTTTTTGTCGGGAAAATTATTTATGATTCCCATTCTTATATCCTCTTTACAATCAATCACTACATCATCTCGGATAACACTATGCTCTCCAGTAATATGTCCAATAGAATCTATTTTATCAGTATTGACCAATTCTAATTTTTTAAAATAATCCAAAATAAGAGAAAGTTCTCTTTGGTATTTCTCTATTTCTTCCTCCTTCAAACCAATACGAGCCAATTCTGCAATATGTATAATGTCTTCTTTTTTTAACATGTCTCTTAAGTTAATATTAATTTACAATTTTCATTTTTCAATTTCCAATCAATTATCAATTTTCATCATAAAGTCAATTAACATAAATTGTAAATTTTCATAATTGGAAATTCATTGTAAATTGATTATTGTAAATTGAAAATTCCAGTAAATCCCTTTTCATCCAAAATCTTCACTCCTAATTTTTTGGCTTTTTCATACTTTGACCCCACGCTCTCTCCAGCAATCAAAAAATCAGTTTTAACACTTACTGAAGATGATACCTTACCACCCTCTTTTCTAATAATATCTTTTATTTCATCTCTTGTAAAGCCAGGCACGGTGCCGGTTATGACAAAACTTTTGCCTAAAATATCGCTATTTTTTTTATTTAAATTATCCGAACTTTCCAAAAAAACATTTACTCCCAAAGACTGCATTTTGTCTAAAATATTTATATTCTTTTCATCACCAAACCAATTCACCAAACTAGCAGCCGACTTTTCCCCGATTCCTTTAATGGACATCCAATCTTCAACTGTAATTTTTGGAAATTGCAAAATAATATCCCCCAATGAATTGATTGTTTTTTTGGTTTTTTGGTTCTTGTTATTTGAAAATTCCGTATTAATTGCTTGGGCAATTAATACAGCCGTTTCTTCTCCTACATGTCGAATGCCTAAAGCAAAAATAAACTTTTCAAAAGATATTTTCTTTTTTTCATCAATAGCTCGCACCAAATTATCCGCTGACTTATCAGCAAATCTTTCCAATGGTTCCAAATCACCTTTTTTAATTTCAAAAATATCAGCCACGTTTTCTATTACTCCCTCTTGAATTAGTTGTTCAACTATTTTCTCTCCCAATCCTTCAATATCAAAACCTTTACGACTCACAAAATGAATTATTTTTTGCATCTCTACTGCAAAACAATTAGGATTTAGACAATATAATGCTACTCCTAAATTATGTTTTTCTTTTTTGGAATTTGAAGTTTTGAATTTTGTTTGTAATTTGGAATTTGTAATTTGTAATTTTCCTACTGCTCCTCCGCAAATGGGGCAAATTTCCGGCATTTTAAAAATTTTCTCCTTACCTGTTCTAAGATTTTTTACAACACTCACCACCTCAGGAATTACATCCCCCGCTTTTTGAATTATCACCGTATCTCCAATTTTAATATCCAATCTTTTTATTTCATCTTCATTGTGTAAAGTTGCTCTGCTTACCAATGAACCAGCTACCCTAACCGGACGCAAGTGAGCTACTGGAGTTAAAGCGCCAGTTCTTCCCACTTGCACAAAGATATCCTCAATCACGGTAGTAACTCTTTGAGCGGGAAATTTATAGGCTATTCCCCAGCGAGGAGATTTGCCAGTATAGCCCAGTGCATCTTGAATTTTTTTAGCATTAACTTTTATTACAATTCCATCCAATTCATAATTTTCACTATCCCGCTTGCCTATCCATTCTTGATAAAAATTTTCTATATCAGTAATATTTTTACATTTCACATGATGAGGATTCACTTTAAACCCCAACTTTTCAAGCATCTCAAGCTCATCTATCTGGCTTTCGATTATATTGTATTTCTTCTTCCTCTTTGTACTCAAAGGGGGAGATTGAGAGGGGGTTTTAATTTCTAACCCCTCCCTACCCTCCCCTTCAAAAGAGAGGGGGGTGCCAGAAAATTCTAATTTTTCAATATCATAAATAAAAGAATCCAATTTTCTCTTGGCCACAATCGATGAATCAAGCTGACGAATTGACCCAGCCGCAGCATTCCTCGTGTTTGCAAATTTAATTTCGCCTTGCAATTCTCTTTTTTGATTTATTTTTTCTAGTTCATTTTTACCTAACCAAATTTCTCCCACCGCAATCAAATCAACTTTTTCAGATAATTCCAAGGGGATGCTTTTAATGGTTTTTATATTAGCCGTTACATCTTCTCCAACATTACCATCTCCTCGCGTCGCACCTTGGACTAATTTTCCATTCTTATATTCCAAGATAACTTTCAAGCCATCAATTTTAAGTTCTGTACAGTATTTAATTTTGCCATAATCTTCCAGATCAAGATTATTTTTTACAACCATTTTATCTATTTTTTCCTCCCATTTTTTTAATTCATTAAAATCAAAAACATCATCAAAAGACCATTGTCTGATTTGATGTTTTACTTTTTTAAATTTATCCAGCACCTCGCCACCCACTCTTTGGGAAGGGCTGGTAGCCGAATAAAACTCAGGATTTTCCTTTTCCAGTTGAATTAATTCCTCCAATAATGAATCATAAACAGAGTCCTCTATTTCAGGCTTATCTAAAACATGATAAAGATAGCGATGTTTATCCACTTCTTTTCGGAGTTTTTCTATTCTTTGTTGAATTAAGTTTTTATTTTCCATATACCCTTGGCACGTTAGCATATTAGCATTTTAGCATATTTACCCCGCCAGCTGACGGATTAGCATATTAGCATATTAACATATTAGCATTAAAACACGAAAAAATTAAAGCATGGAGCATCAATCATTAAAGCATTAAAACATAAAAGCAAAAGAGCAGTTTAGCATTAAGCAGGGGTTAAAAAAAGATAAATAGTTAAATGGTATCACATTCTTAATTCGTAAATTCGCCAGCCACGTGATAAAAAATTATTTTTTTATTTTACGTGGTACTTCATAGTGACAACAAAAAAACTCCCCACCAAGGAGAGTAAATTCACAAATAAGAAAAGATAAATTAAAGATCCGCAAAGTTAGCCGTAGCTTCCACAGATCTAATTATGCCATTGTAAGTCCCTACTGCTTTTATTTTTGTTATTAAATTTATCCTTGAGTTAGCATCTGTGCACGTAAGCATTAGTGTGGCTCCTGTGGGACCTCGGTAAAAATATAATTTATAATCCCCTCCATTGGCAGCTCTATTTACCACAGCTGTTCCTGCCTCAACAACACAATCACTCCCAAAAACATCATCCAAATCCTCATCACCTTCTAAAACATTATTATTATCAGACTCATTCCATCTATAATCCCTTATTTTCCAATAAGCGTATTCTATGCCACTATCCGCTACCTGGAAAGAATTGACCGACTTAGCTGATGAAAGAGTGCTTTTTCTTCCTACTGAAGAGGTTGTCATGAGACTTACTCCAATAATCAGAGATATCATCATTATAAACAAAGAAAAAACCAATACTGAGCCAGTTTTTTTTGATGAATAAAAATTTTTATTTATATTTTTCATAAATTAATTTGGAGGATTATTTGGATCAATGCCCACATTTGAAACAGTGTAATCTCTTAATGAAGAAGTGCTTTGAATTCGAGCACTACTCGAATTGCCACCTCCTGAGTTTGTTATATTCATCACCACAGTTATCACACCCACTCTCGTACTTGATGGCCCACTATCATCTCCAGCGCTACTTATAGCGTTAAATTCTCCTGTCACACTTCCACTAGTCATAGGTATAGCCGCAGAAAAAGCTGGCGATGGACTATTACTACAATTACTTTCTGGAGCCGAAGATGAAGCCTTAGTCAAAGTAGTCCCAGTAAAAACATATCTAATACAAGCTGTTGCCTGAGAATAATCATAAACAACTACAACTGTAGAAGTCGAATATTTTATTGAACTAGTTCTGAATGTTTTAGACATCAGATTCATGGCATACTGAGCATTTTTTAAGTTTTCATTAATATTTTTAGCTCCTTTGTATGATTTAAAGGCATTTGCAAAAGCGCCCGCTGAACCAGCCATAATTATTGTAAATATTCCAATAGATACTATCACCTCCGCCAGCGTAAATCCTTGTCTATTGAAAACTTTGGGTTTTTTATTATTTAATTTTTTATTATCTCTTATCATTTCTCTTTAAATTTTTTAGAATTTATTTGATATTGGTAATTTGACATTTGATATTTTAAAACTATGTTCCTGTTCCCCACTCAGTTAAAGTTGTCTGCGAAAAAACACACTTACTCTCTACTGTACATTCAGAAATATTGTCCGGTGGATTTGCATTGTCCCACGAAACAAAACTTTTTACAATTAAATTTTCAATATCTAGATAATCCAGGACCAACTTTCTTCTAAACTTGGTAGGCGTGCCTGATCGATGAGTATAGAAATTTCCAGAAATATTCAATACATAATCACTACTAGCTACGTCACAAGAAATTGCCGGATTATCGTACTCAATTTCATTATCAGCATTAATAGTATATGAGTCATAACTTACCCTGCAATCATTCTCGGCGCCCCCCGAAGAAACATCAAAAAGATCGAAAGCTCCAGGATCAGTATCATCCACAGCATCTCTTTTGGCCCAATTATTATCTCTAATATTCCTAGCCAACTCGACTCCCTCTTGAGCAAGCATCGCCGCAATCACACTATCTCTTTCATCCTGAAAACTTCTCAAGCCCTGAGAATACAAACTAAGGATAGTAAGCATAGTCACTCCCAATATAAAAACTGAAAGTATAACCTCTCCTATTGAAAAACCTTTATTTTTTTTGTAATCAAATTTTATCATCATTTATATTAACTAATTGCAACTAGAGCTTGTTGTTTTCTTAATTAAACCGGCATGATTAAAGCATACATAATATGAACCGCCGCCCTTGGATAATGCTATTCTAAAAAAACTCCCAGCTACCATACCTGCTGTTCTAGTAACAGAAGCATGTGGAGCAGCAAAACTCAAATATCCCGCTCCAGAAGACGTAACAACTCCACTCCTGAAAACATAAGTACTGTTAATATTGCCGCAAGCAACTCCTCCAGCGGTGTAGGTTCTTAATAAGTAATTACTGCTTCCATTTATTACAGTAACTCTATAATTAGAACAAGTTGAAGATACTTCTTTCCCAGTCAAAGAATAATTCTGAGCCTCCCTCAATACCGCCACCAATTCCTCTGCGGCAGTTTCAAGCTCAGCATTCCTCTTGGATGTCACATAAGAAACGATTGAAATTGCACTCATTAACCCAACGATCGCGATAACAATCACAACCTCTATTAGAGTCATTCCTTTTTTGGTATATGGATTTATTTTATAGTAGTCTTTCGAATTAGACATAATTTATTTTTTGTTTTGGGTAAGCTCAAATAACACAAACTTATTATAACATAGGATTATTATTTTGGGAAAAACAATAAATCACAATGGGTTTAGCACAATTTTAAAAGATAAATTATTCAACCTATAGTCATTCGTCAACAGTCATCTGTCATCTTCTTCTTAACTGAATTTATAAAATGATTTAATCTCTTATTTAAATTTTCATATTTAATAAATAATTCTCTGGCAATATCTTTACTTAAGTAATCAATATCTTGAGCTAAAAATAGAAAATTTTGAACTTCACAAATTGAGCCTCGAGCATTATAATAAAATTTTATTTTTTCCTTATAATGAAATCTTCCAAATCCTTCCGCAATATTAGCCCCAACCGATGTTGAAGCTCTTCTAATTTGATCAACTATTGCATAAGTTTCTTTTTTGGGGAATTTTTCAGTCAATTTATATATCTCAATTGATAAATTATGCGCATCTTTCCATACATCTAGCTCATAAAAATGAATTATTGATGACGGTTGACTTTTGACTGATGACATAAAATTACATCTTTAAAAAAATTTTAATTCACCACCCCAAATGATATCTTCAGTTAGATAATATAGCTTAAAACAAACGGAAATTCTCTGGTGATAAAAATTGCCAAAAATGTTCCTATGACAAGAAAAGGAACAAACGGCACTTCGCTTTTCATATCCCCCTTCTTTGATAAAATTATGCCTACGGAATAAATTGAGCCGATAGTGAATGCCAATAACAATCCAAATAGAACACTTGGCCAACCTAAGATCAATCCCATTATAAGTCCCACATAAACATCTCCCCAGCCCATCCATTTTTCTTTAGAGAAAAATACCAAGCAAAAAAAGAATAACCAAGCCATAAACCCGCCAGTTAAACTGTACATTATGCTCAAGGATTTAAAATCCAATCCCATTCTGATTTCATAAAAACTGATAAAGACCAAATTTGCGATTATCACCCCCAGCATAATCCAAAAAATCAAAATTGGGACTTCCATATATTGCCAGTCGTAAACCAAAAGTACAATCAGCAAAGAAGCTATTATAAGATAAAAGCCGGTTTCCCATAAACTGTAAAAATCCAGAAAATTAAAAAAATATCTTCCTACCATCACGAAAATTAATCCGGTAAAAAATTCCACCATAGGATACTGCCAAGATATTTTTCCCTCACAATCTCGACATTTCGCTCCCAGTAAAATAAAACTAAACAAGGGAATGTTGTCATACCACCTGATCTGGCTTTTACAATGAGGACAATTTGATCTGCCCAAAATAGTATCAACCAATCT
>DNVQ01000052.1 GCA_003507475.1 Candidatus Moraniibacteriota bacterium
ATTGACTTGGAGTTGTTGGGCGGTGATGAATACAAATGCCTGCGATGTGGAAAAACATTTTTTTGGAACTTAGGGGGTTGTGCCTGCGGAGAAACCAAAGAGGTGGTGCCGGTGGAATCAATGAGCGAGTTTGTGAATTCTCTTACCGAAGAAGACTGGAGCAGAATATCGCAGAGGAATAGGGAATTTTTTAAAAACCTTGATTCTGTCAGATCAAAGAATCTCAAGATTGAAGGAGAAGATCCGCCCACCTTGTTTTCGGCTGAAAAAGTTAAAAAGTTCCTTAAAGATGAATGAATCAAATCTATATACAGCACACCATTAATCCGCACAAATTTCCCGGTTCCCTTATCAAGGCTCAACCTTTGGCGCGCCAAAGGTTGAGCCTTGGGAGCTTGAGTGCGGTATGTTAATGCAATGTCTATAGTTGGCAGGATGACCAGAAAAATGGTTGTCCTGTTTTTCCTTTACTAATTAGCGACTTTGATTGATAATTAATTTATATTATTAAATTCTATATGAAAATCAACAAATATATTTTAGAGATGACTGTTTTTATTTGCGGAGCAGTTGTGATGATTTTTGAGCTGGTAGGTTCTAGAATTTTGGCGCCATATTTAGGAACTTCAATTTTCGTGTGGACCAGTTTAATTGGAATTATTTTAGGAAGCTTAAGTGTCGGTTATTATTGGGGCGGAAAAATCGCTGATAAGAAAGTTACCTTCGGTGGTTTGGCGGGGATAATTTTTTTGGCTGCTTTTTTTATTGGGCTGACTGCTTTGTTAAAAGATGTTTTAATTTTATTTTTAATTACAAGCTTGCCTCAGATTAAAGTAACCTCAGTTTTGAGTTCTATTATTTTATTTTCTCCCGCCAGCATTCTTTTGGGGATGGTTTCTCCCTATGTAGCCAAGCTCAAATTAAATAGTCTGGCTAGCGCTGGAGCAACTGTGGGAAATCTTTACGCTGTTTCCACCGCTGGAAGTATCGGGGGAACTTTTTTGGCCGGTTTTTATCTGATTCCGAGTTTTGGGGTCAATAAAATATTAATTGCGCTGGCGATTATAATATTGCTTATTTCTGTTTTTTTGGATAAAAAGAGATTTTTCAAGGTCAAGTTCATTCTTTTAGTAGCTCTGTGCTTGGGTTCGTTTTCGGAAAACGGACTTTATTATTTTTTTGGCAAGAAAAATTTTGTTGATATTAATACCGCCTATAGTCGGATTTGGATTTATGATGATTTCGATTCGAAAACTAAAAAAGAAGCGCGTTACTTAATGATGAATAATGTAATGAACTCAGGAATGTTTTTAGAGAGTGATGAGCTGGTGTTTGATTATTTAAAATACTATCATTTAGCTAAGCATTTCAAGCCTGATTTTAAAAAAACTTTGATGTTGGGCGGGGCGGCGTATGCTTTTCCTAAGGATTTTTTATTAAAATATCCCGAGGCCTCGATGGACGTGGTAGAAATTGATCCCATGGTAACCGAATTAGCCAAGAAATATTTTCGTCTGGCGGATAATCCTCAGTTAAATATTTATCATGAAGACGGTCGAATGTATCTTAACCGTACCCAAGAGAAGTATGATGTTATTTTTGGTGATGCTTTTAGTTCCTATTATTCCATCCCGCACCAATTAACTACTCAAGAGGCGGTAAGGAAAAATTATGAAATTTTAAATGATGATGGCATGGTTATCTTAAATATTATTTCAGCCATTGATGGAGAAAAGGGTAAATTTTTAAGAGCACAATATCAAACTTACAAAAGTATTTTTCCACAGGTATATTTATTTCTCGTTGGGAGTGCTACAGATGGAGGGGAATTTCAAAATATAATGATAGTGGCGCTTAAATCAAATAAAGTAGCTTCTTTGACTAGTTCTGATCAGGAAATAAATGAATATTTGGCGCATTTGTGGAAAAAGCCTATTCCTAAAGATTTACCGATTCTGACGGATGATTACGTACCGGTTGATTATTATCTTCATCAGGCAATCTAAATTTGCAACTCCTCACTAACTCTTGGGGTAAAAGGGGTCTGTCTTTGCGAGGAAGGTAGCCCTGACGTGGCAATCCAGGAATTACCTAAATTTTCTTTGACATTTACCACGAAATGTGGTATACTTGTATATTAGAGTAATTTAACAAATATAATCATTAAAAGATTATTATATTAAGTTTTAGGGTCTAAGGAGGGCCTAAATATGGGAAAAAATATAATGTCGGTATTTATTCTGGGATTTGTATTGTTTTTATTGAACGGCTGCGCTGGCGCTTTGCCCGAAAAGTCTTGGTCTGAATTTAAGGCTGAGCAAGAAATGCTCGAGCAACCAGTAATTGCGGAACCAGAGATTCAGATTCAAGAAGAGGAAAACAGGGGGACAGAAGTAAGAAATACCTATTTGCCGGGCGGAGTTATTAGAAATAACACCTCGGTTGGTCCCGCTAGTGGAGGAATTGAAGTTCACGAGGAAAATTATCGTGATGAAGAAAGATTGGTGATTACTCCATTTTTTGGCAAAGAAAGCCCGCTTTATAATCAAGGTCGTAGAGATGAAAAGAGGAGAGCTCGCATTCTCAAGCAACATAACGAGCGTCAGCGGGTAGTGGATTTGGCCAGAGAGGATGCTCTCAATGGCGCTCCCAACTACGTTGGTGTTTCGGGTAGATACTTTGATCTTTACTTAAAAGAATACGAGAGAACTGCAAACAGTTTTCAAAGGAGAGATCAGCGACGATATCATGAGGATGAATATCATCGAGGTCAACAGGATTTTAGACAAAAGCATCCTGAGTATGCGAGAGCCGCTCGATTGATTGATGAAATTAGAGAGCAAGCTCGTCAGGATGCCAGGGAGGGTATCTTTTATCCCCCTGCTGACGGAAGGTTTGTAGGTGAGTATAAGGAGGCGCACCATCAAGAGGTGGAGCACTTAAAAAAAAGATATCACCATCGCAATAAGCAGTGGTGATAGAAGGAAGCGGGAAGATGGCAACAGCCAACTTCCCGCTTTTAAAATTTCTTGGAAATATATTTAAAGTGTTGTATTGTGGAAATAGTTGTAAGATTTTTAAAGTTTATAAAATTAAAAGTATAGTCATCAGTCAACGGTCATCCGTCATTGAAATTAAAATGTATTTTGTTTGCTAATTATGGATGAGTGGTAATTATTAAATTTATTCATGCTAAAAAGCTACAAGCTAATAATCTAAGAAACTAACTCATGAAAAAACTAATTCCTCAAAATTTAAAAAATATTTATCATTTATTTCAAGCTATCTTGGCTAATCTTTGGTTTGGTTTCCCCAGTAGAAAAATAAAAGTTATCGGCATAACTGGTACAGACGGTAAGACCACTACTACTCAAATGGTAGCCAAAATTTTAGAAGGGGCAAATAAGAGGGTGGCGATGGCTTCGACTATTAATTTTAAAATTAACGAAAAAGAATGGACCAATCTTTCTCATTTTACCACTTTGTCGGCTTTTGCGGTGCAAAAATTTATCAGGCAAGCGGTTGATAATGGGTGTGAATATTTGGTATTGGAGACATCTTCCCATTCTTTAGATCAGTATCGAGTTTGGGGCATTAATTATAAAACAGCTTTGATTACCAATGCGACGCGCGAGCATCTCGATTATCATAAAAATATGGAAAATTATCGCCAAGCTAAGCGGAAACTTTTTGATAAAGTGGAAACGGCGATTGTGAATCTGGGCATGGAAAAACCAAATGATTTTCTAGATTGTAACGCTAGAGATATTTTTGGTTATGGTTTAAAAAATGAAAGCTACGCACTATTAACTACAAGCTACAAGCTAACTCCTGTTATTGCTGAAAATATCGAATTAGGAATTGATGGATCTGTGTTTACTGTAGGGAATCAAAAATTCACACTAAGCTTAGTGGGTGATTTTAATATTGAAAATGCCCTGGCAGCCATTAGTGTGGGGATTTCGGAGAATATTGATTTGGAAAGTTGCGCNNAATGAAAGAGGATTGAATATTTTAGTTGATTTTGCCCTAACTCCGGAGGCTTTAAAAAAATTGTATGCTTTATTGTCAAAAATAAAAAAGCCAGAGGCTAAAGTAATTGCTGTTTTCGGGGCCTGTGGAGAGCGCGATAGGGGGAAGCGACCTATTATAGGAGAGATTGTATCTCAATATGCGGATTTTGTTATCTTGACTAATGATGAACCATATCACGAAGATCCAATTCAGATAATTAATGAAATTGCGGTGGGAATAAAAAATAAAAAAGAGGGACAAGATTTTTGGATAATTCCAGATAGGCGAGAAGCGATTCGATTTGCTTTAAAAATTGCCAGACCTAATGATATAATCGCAGTGACTGGAATGGGGGCGGAAGAGTCAATGGTAGTGGGAGATAAAAAAATTCCGTGGAATGATAGAAAAGTTATATTGGAAGAACTTAGTGAATAATATTCAATTTTCAATAATCAATAATCAGTCAATATTCAATAATTTAATTTAAAAATATATAAATTGTTATATTGCTATATTGTTACATTGCTAAAATATTAAGTATTTAAAAAAGAAGCCACTTAACTATTTTAGTACTTAATAATCTTAAATTCTTGGGTGCATGGATTATTGAATTCTCAGCTAGCTGATAGTTGCTGATTGTAGTTACCAGTTACTACATTTTCTTTGACATTTTAGTTCTATTGTGGTATTATCTAGAGTTCAGAAATTAACCTTAAATAATATGACACTTGAACCTATAGAAAAACATTTGGAAGCCATTGCTCAAAAAAGAAAGGATTTATTTATCCGATCTCTTAATTTTGTAGATAATTATTACAATAATTCGCGCAATTATTATTTGGTATTATTGTTCTTATCTTTCATTATTATTTTGGCTGATTTTTCACTATTTTTTAGCTTTGAAGATGATATTTTTATTAGAATAAGCTTATTTTTTGCCGCCATTTCCTTTTTCTTCTCCTTGGCTCTATATCTTAATTTTCTTGAAAAGGGTTCCGAGAAGGTGGGGGATATATTTGGAGATCTTGATTTTAAATATAAGCAAGAGCTTAATATTTTGAGGAATTTTTATGCGGGAAGAATGAATGAAACTGATATTAGGAATTTCTATTTAAAAAACGAAATAGGTGTAAATAAAAAGTATTTTGGAAGTAGTTATGAAATGGCGTTAAGATGGATAAATTTTATTTTACTTTCCCTAGCTTTGATTTTGATATTATTTAACTTTTTTTAGACAAAGTTGTCTTCTTAAAACAGTATCTCGTAGAGACGCAGCATTGCTGCGTCTAAAAATAAAATGTAGAGACGCGGCCGATGCTGCGTCTTTTAAATTATCTTATGATTGATAATAAAAGCGTAGAGACATATTGCTATATGCCTGTATAAAAAAAGACGTCCCACTGGGACGTCTCTACGAGAGGAGAAGGCTTATTTTAAAAGATTGATCAATAAGACTGTGAGAGTGAGACCGACAATTGCTCCGGCAATTACTTCGCTCATGCGATGACCCATTCTTTCTTTGAGATCCGGATATTTTTCGCCGTCTACGCCGACTTTTTGTCTGAGCATATTGATATATTCACTGTGCGTTCCCATGTATACTCTTAGCCTGGTGGCATCATCTACTACAATAATAGCCATAATAATCGCCACGGCAAAAGCGCCAGAGGTTATTCCTTCATAATATCCTACCGAAGTAATCATCGAAGTCATGAGGGCAGTGTGAACACTAGGCATGTGGCCGTAACTCATCGCGTGTTTTCGTGTATAAGCCAAATCGCGATTGTGTCGGAAGTAGAAAATAATAAATTTTAAGACCCTGGTAATACCAAGAACGATAATGGGTACCAAAAAAACGTTATAGGGAGTATTGAGCATAATATTTTTTTTAAAACTTTAAGTAAATTATAACATGGTTATTACTTTTCTCAAATTTTTATGATTTTTTTAGGATTAATAATCATGAAACACGAAACAATTATTTACTGATAAACCTAACGTTTTGTTTGAAATATTTATCCCTGTTCGTATATTCGTATTGGTTCGTAATTCGTAGAGAAAAACAAGTCTTGAAAATGTTCTCCAAGATGATATAATTAAGTAGGTAAATAATAATTAAAAATTGCCCNNGATATTGATGTGCAACTAAAAAGAAGATATGACTTGATTCCAAATTTAATTAGTACTGTAAAGGGATATGCTGCTCATGAAAGTGGTACTTTTGAAAAAGTAACTGAAGCGAGAAATAAAGCTATGCAGGCCCAAGGAACAGGAGATGCCAAGGCTCAAGCTGAGGCNNGCTAATCAAAATTTCTTGGAATTGCAAAGAGAGTTGAGTGATACCGAAGACAAAATCCAAGCTTCTCGTCGATTCTACAATGGTAACGTGCGTGACTTCAATATTAAAATCGAACTTTTTCCCAACAATATTTTTGCGGGGATGCTAAATTTCACCAAAAGAGAGTTCTTTGAAATTAGTAACGAAGCGGAAAGAGAGAATGTAAAAGTAGAGTTTTAATTATCTTTACGAATTAGGAATCTAATACGAATATACGAATTGGATAAAATCGCCGATAATTGTTTGGGATTTAAAAATACATTTACCGTTTACATATTATAAGCTACAAGCTACTAACTACTAGCTATTAAAAACATGTCTACATTATATAATCAAGCAGATTCAAACAAAAGATTAACCTGGGTTTATATCACAGGCTTCCTTGTGTTTGTAATTGGAGTGGGATATGTATTTGCTCAAGTCATGGGCAATAGCTGGATTCTTTACGGGGCAGTTATTTTTTCCACCTTGATGAGTTTTGGATCTTATTGGTGGAGCGATAAAATTGTTTTATCGATGAGTGGAGCCAAGGAGATTACGCACGACAACGCGCGCGAGCTTTATCATTTGGTAGAAAATCTTTGTATAACTGCTGGCTTACCTCTGCCTAAAATTTATATTATCGAAGATAGTGCTCCCAATGCTTTTGCCACCGGACGCGACCCCGAGCATGGAGTAATTTGTTTTACTACTGGAATAATCCAGAAATTAGAAAAAGCTGAATTGGAAGGAGTAATCGCGCATGAACTTTCTCATATTGGCAACAGGGATATTTTGCTTTCGACTGTAATTGTAGTTTTGGTGGGCTTTGTAACTTTGCTTGCTGATTGGTTTCGCCATTGGGCTTTTTGGGGCGGAAGAGACAATGAGAACAGTGGGGGACAACTCAGAGTTATTTTGATGATTGCTGCTATTGTTCTTTCTATTTTGGCTCCAATTGCGGCGTTATTAATGCAGTTAGCTATTTCTCGAAAAAGAGAATTTTTAGCCGATGCTAGCGGAGCCCTGCTTACTCGTTATCCTGAAGGACTTGCTCGGGCTTTGGAAAAAATTTCTGCTGACCAGGCACCGCTTGAAGCGGCCAATCGCGCTACTGCTCATCTCTATATTTCTAATCCTTTTAAAGGAAAGAAGATTTCTAAATTATTTCAAACTCACCCTCCCATTGAAGAGAGAGTGGCAAAATTAAGAGATTTAAATATTTAAAATAAAATAATTATGAATGAGGGTGCGATAAATGAAATCAGATTTAATGACAATGTTTTCAGCGAAAGATTGTATCGGGATAGATTTGTTTTTCCAGAAGCACTGATTGTGTTATTTAAAGACAGCGATGAAATTGTGGAGGCAATGGAGAGGGAGATTGAAGAAAGAATTAAAAATAGAGAAATCAATAATTTTAGCAATGAAGTAATTTTAAAAAATATAGCCGGTCCTTTTTATGGTGATCTTAGCGAAGATGAGCAAGCAGCTCTAGTTAAGGTGATAGGTGAGATAAAGAATGACAAAATAAACAATGGCGAAGAAAAGGCTCCCATAATTCTCCCCAAAAAGGAAGTGCTGGCAGATGATGAACTAAAAAGAATGATCAGAGATTCAGCAAATTTATTAAGTGAGGAGGCCAAGAGGGCTGGCGTTATCGGAGAAGTAGAGCGCAAATCAAATGGAGATATTGATCCAAAGGGAGATGCGGAGGCCCTTGATGAAAGAATAAAGCTTGATTGAAATCTTGGGAGCATGAAAAAAGAAGATGAATAATTTTTTGAATGATGCGTTTATGAATAGCTTTGGAAGTTTCAAGCCACCAAAAAATACTAGTAAATATTATTGGACTCGGCACAGTATCGGAAAAATGATGCAGTATGGTCTTAGTGCGCAAAGAGTTATTCGAGTGATTCGAAGTTATGAGAGAATGGAAGTAGGGGTGGCTAAAAATACAGTGGCTGTAATGCAACCGCTTTCAGTTAAAAAAGACAAAGAAGGAAAGAAAAAATGGAGTCAGGAAATTTGGGTGATGTACCAAAGACGCAGAGCGTCAATTTCCAAATCCCAATTTCCAATTTCCAAACAAATTCAAAATTCAAAATTAAAAACTCAAAAAATGGGAGAGAAAAAAAATGAATTGATGGAAAAAATAAAGAATGAGCTAGGTGGGGGAGAGCAGTTAAAAATAATTAGCGTGTGGCGATACCCGGGAGTAAGTCCCAAGAATAACCCTATTCCGCAGGAGATTTTGGATGAATTGGATGACCTTATATAAGGAATGTGATACAAATCCTATTCTCCCTCGCCTGTACTCGGGAGAGGGTTGGGGTGAGGGATTCGTAATTTCGTATAATTCGTACTTCGTAGAGAGTGCCCCTCTTGATTAAATTTAATTTAAATGCTAATATATTATTCGTTGTTAATGAGGTATTAAATTACCCTCATTTTTAATTACAAGGTAGCATATGGCCCTATCGTCTAGTGGTTAGGACAGCAGGTTTTTCAGCCAGAGGCTGATCACCCTTTGGGTGACATCCTACAAAAATATGTTTTATCTCTATATAATCAAGAGTAAGGTTAAGAAGTATTATTATATAGGAAGTACCGAAGATTTAAGAAGAAGAATGGTTGAACATAATCAGGGCAAGACAAAATCTATAAAGCATTTAGTGCCATTTGAGTTGATATATTATGAAGCATATGCTATAAAAAGGTTAGCGCGCAAAAGAGAATTAGAGTTAAAAAATAATAGTTTTAAAAAGAAAGAATTGCTTGAAAGATTAGAGCAATAAATTATGGCCCTATCGTCTAGTGGTTAGGACAGCAGGTTTTCATCCTGTAAACAGGGGTTCGATTCCCCTTAGGGCTACTGATAAAAAAATAAGATATCGATTATTTCGATATCTTGTTTTTTTATTTGCATCTAAGGGGAATCGAAGGGTATTTTAAAAAAGCAAACTGCTTTGCTTTTTTAAAAACCCAGGCTCTGAAGGAGGAGCGAAGCCTGCGACGATAGTCGCGTGCGCCGTGACGGATGAGGAGGATTCCCCTTAGGGCTACTAAAAACACAAGACCCGCTTTTTATCGGGTTTTGTGCCTACCTAGAACCGTACTAGTTAAATATTTTTATAAATTTTAGAATTATTTCCCATGACACTTTTTATATTTTTTACCCGAACCACATCTACATAAGTCATTGCGTCCTGGAATTAAATTGTTTATTTTTATTAATAATTCACTTGATTTTTTCCCTAAATTTATAAGTTCAAATTTTTCTTCATCCGATAAACGCACAGAAGTTTGTTTAGACCTATCGCCTTCGTTTAAGATATTAAACATCCTATTATATGTTTCGATAAATTCATCTGCTAGCTTAGTGTTTTTTAGTAATGATTTTCTAATATTATTTGTTTGTTTATTCTCATAAATTAAGTTTGGTGTTTCAACAAACAAGATTTTAGTAAAGGGTAATTCTTTTGGAGTTATATCTATTAATTCATTTTTTGGAGAAAGCCAAATAGCATGAAATTCTGCTTCAATCATAACTCCATAAAATTCCCACACTTGCCAGCCATAAACAATTTTCCCGCCTTCATTTTTTATTTTTTCTTCTACATTTGCAAAACATTCTTTTACCATTGCATCTGAATCTGGTTTAACTGGAATATAAATTGGATTTGTCGCATCTGGTAATTCTTTACAAAACTCTAATACATAAGGATAAATATTTTCAGGCACGCCCGTTATGTTTTCATCTTCTCTGTATTTATTTATTGTTTTATTTTGCATATTATTTTTTTCATTTAAATCTGGGTATTCTTCATCATGCACAAAGCTTTTAACGGGATTAATAAGAATTTTGAAATCCTGCTGTAATTTTTTTGCTTCTTCTTCATTTTTTTCTGTCCAATTTCTTGCATCAAGATAGCCAGCATCTTCAGAACCAGCTTCTGCTTTAGCCCTTCCGGACTCGGTAGCGATTCCAATAATATCTTCTGATTCTGGGTATTTAAATTTTACCACTCTCATGACCGCATCGAGCATGCCAATTCTTGCCTCTCTGTTTTCTCTTTCTGTTTTGTCTTCTCGCCAAGGGAACATTAGGAATACATAAGCTGGATCTCCTTTTTCTTGAGCAGGTTTGCATCTTATAAATTGTTTATTAATTGGAGTTTTTTCCGCAGCTTCTAATAACGCCTTCGCTAGCATTCTTCTTTTGAACCGTGATTCTTTTGCAAGAAAGTTAAGAATTTTCTCGGAAATTATTAATCCGTTATCTTGCTTAAAGTATTGAGTTTCTTCTTGAGCATGTTTTGCAAATCTTTCAATTAGATAATCCCAGAAATAGCTTATCCTATCAGCTTCCTTTTGAACTAATCTTTGAGGATTTTTTTCAAATTCTTCCCAGTTACCTTCTGATAAAAAAATACAATTAGCATTTTCATTGGGTAATATAAAGTCATGTTCACCATTATTATTAATTCTTTTAAGATAATGAGCTAATAACTCTTCTTCCCCCGTTGAAATAATTTTTATTTCAGACCTAAAGAATTTTTCTTTTTTATCCAAATAGGAAACAAAATCCGTCACAGTATCTATATTTTTCATAACGATATCTAAAGTTGTATCGTCAAAAAAATGAACAAAGGTTTCGCCTGTATCTAAATCTCCTATGACAAACGGCTCTGATTTACTTGCAAAAGTTTCATCATTGCTCACAATCATGCTACCACTGCCACCATAGTAATTTTTGCATGCTTTAGAGCCTTGATGGGTGACAACTACTAAGTGAAATAGTATCTTTTTAATATCTGGGAACTTGAAGGGAAAGTGTTTTTTGCATGATGCATCTAAATATATTTCTTCAGGAAATTGTTTTATCCAACGTTCTGCTCCCCAAATTTGTTCCGCTGATTTTGAAACTGCTCTTTTGTACCACCTGGACCAGGCTAACTTGATATCCTTATTTTTTGGAAATTCGCAATCCTTATCCGAAAATATTATTATGTGATCCCCAAACATAACCAGAAGATCACATAGTTCTTTTCCTGGCTGCTTGAACAATCCTGGATAGCTCCAGAGAGATAAAAAGGATTTTTCACATAATTTACCTAGATACTGTTCGGCTTTAGTTACTCCTTTATTTTTGGTTAATTTACTCATTTGCAAATCGCTAAAAGTTTTAATATTTTTATTTTAGCTTAAATTACGGAAAATAGCATTTTTATTATTCCCAATTATAAAATAAGATATCGATTACTCGGATATTTTTTTATTTGTCACAAATTTTTATATCATGATAAAATAGTGGTAGGATAATATAAATAAATATTATGGATACAATTTTTTGGTTAGCATTATTATTAATGATAGGGGGGATTATTGGGAGTGTTTTGCCGGTGGTGCCTGGACCAATTCTGAGCTTTGCGGGATTATTGGTCTATTATATTTTTCAAGAGGAGAAAATTTTAACTCTGGGTCCATTGGTATTTTTTGGTTTGGGAATGTTATTTTTAGTGGTGGCTGATTATTTATTGCCTCTTCTGGGAGTAAAATTTTTAGGTGCTTCAAAAAGTGGACAATGGGGAGCGATTATTGGAGCTATTTTGGGTATAGCATTTTTCCCACCTTTGGGAATTTTCCTGGGAGCTTTAGTGGGAGGTATTGTTGGAGAGTTATATCATGGCAAGGAGCCTCAAGAAGCGGTTAAAGCTGGAGCGGGTGTGGTTACAGGAAGTATCGTGGCAATTTTTTTACAAGTAATTTTTTCTTTGAGCGTAATTGCATATTTTTTATTTAAAATAATTTTTTAGAAAAATGTTCTTCTTCGCCCCTTAGTAAGGAAGTCCTGCCTATTGGAAATCAGGCAAAAACTTTTACTTATATTTATAAAATATATCATTATATTCTTCTGAGATCCCCGATAAGTAAATTTCTAATGCTCATGGATTCGCTAAGAAATTTTACTTTCGAGGATGACACCCAAAAAGGTGTCATTTTTTTAATTGACAATAGACTTTTTTGATGTTAATAATATCCTGAGCGGGTAATTAGACATTAATCAAGGTTGAAAGCTTTTCAAATGTCGAAAAGCTGTTTTAAAAGTAGCGCTGCTTTTAAAATAAACCTTCCTAACGCTTTCTGATCCGGACGGCGTAGAAAATGACATTTCGTAGTACCCAGGGGACACCCCTGGACCCCTTCGGAGTGGGATGATGGAGTTTCGACGTGGCACGATTTTTTCCTCGCTTGTGCGAGCGTTCGTGGTGTTGGACACATATTCTTTCTTCGGATTTTGTTTTTCGTGAATTTTGATCGCAGTGCCGCAGGTTGGCATTTTGTGAATCTTTTCCAGCGAAAAGAGGCCTACAGTCAATTTTACCCGCTCGTTCTTTTAAAATTTAAAAACCATGGAGGTGCAGTATGGCTATTTCAAATGAGATGTGTCCCTTATCTGTCGCCTCCATTCAAGTTCAATTGCAATGGACTTTAGGAGGTTTATCGGAACTGATTAGTGTTCCCAAGAAACAGTTAAAAAAAGCTTTTAAAATTGTTTCTACTCCAAAATTAGAAGCAACGATTATGAAAAGGGGAGGGCTGGTAAGAAAAACTTTCCTTTATGGATTTGCCAGCTATATAATCAAGAATAAAAATAAAGAGCGTAAAATTCTTGAGCCGCATCCTGAAGTGCAAAAAGTCTACAAAAAAATAAAGGAGTGGTTGGAAAAAGTTGATCCGCCTCACGAAAGAACCTTTGGCTTCGTTAAAGACAGAAATTGCAAAAAAGCAACTGAAACACTAAGCGCACTTTTTCGCGGCGGGCATCATGTTGCTTTTGATATCGCCGATGCTTTTCCCAATATTACTGAGGAGATGATAAAAGAAGCTCTTTTGCGATTAGAAATCGAAGTTGATATGGCTGAAGTACTGGCTTGGTTTGTGACCTACAACTACCAGGGAAAAAGAAGGCTCCCACAAGGATCATCTTCTAGTCCATCCATTTTGAATTTGGTGTATAAGCCAATGTGTAAAGAGATAGATAGATTTTGCCAAGCAAATGGAATTGAATGGTCGGTTTATGTGGATGATTTTAATTTTGCCGCTCCGAGTATTTCTTCGGAATTGAAAGATGCGTTACTATCTATTCCGAGTCAATTTGGTTTTTCGATTAAACCCAAAAAAAACAAGGATAATCTTGGCAAAACCATTCCTCATTTATTGGGTCTTACTGTGGCTGATGGCAAACTTCATTTTAGTCGCACGCAGAAAAAGAAGTTCAGAGGAATTTTTTATTTGGCAGTTAAATATCAAGAATATCCGCCGGAAGTTGTCCATGGAATTATGAGATATGTTCATCATATCTATGGTCCCAAGGAAAATTGGCCCGGCTGGTTAATAAAAATGGGAGGTACTCAATCATGACACTACTGCCAGATATGATGTCACGCGTTCCACCGCAAAACATAGACGCAGAGCAGATTTTGTTAGGAACAATTCTGTTGACGGGAAAAATTCCTGAAAATTTTTCTCCCGATTTATTTTACAAAGATAGCCATAGGCTTATTTTTTCTGCTATGCTTGCCTTAAGTATCGAGGGCGGAATTGATATAACAACTGTATCCAATTATCTGAGAAATCAGAATAAAATGGAACAGATTGGGGGAGTGATATATTTGGTAAATCTTACAAATATAGTGCCTTCCGTATCTAACATTCATAAATACGCAGAAATTGTAAGAGAAAAAGCTGTTCTGAGAAAAATTATCGCAGTTTCGTCAGAGGCTGCACAAATTTCTTATGAAGAGCAGGGAGATATTCCCGTGATCTTAGCTCAATTGCAAAGACAGTTATACGAAATTCAATCAATGCTCGGAGTATTGGGCAGTGAGGAAATGGATCTCGATTTGGATACTCTCTTGGAAGGTTTCTGCGTTAAAGAAACTCATCTGGAGTGTTTAAACAATGCTGTTGGTGGACTACCTAGTGATGTAACTGTCGTTGGTGGCGCCATAAGCATGGGCAAAACATCTTTAACCTTAGGTTTTCTAAGTAAGTTTGCCATAAAAGACGGTCAAAGAGTGGCATACTTCGGGTCAGGTGTAAAAAAAGACGAGATATATCTTCGCCTTCTTTGTTTCATGTCTGGTATAGAAAGCAAAGTGCTTCAAAGAGGTGGCGTCAATCAAGAACAGCGGAAGATATTAGCAGCGCACCATAAAGTTATTAATGCGGCACCCATTTCGATTTTTACAATGTCTGAAAAAATGTCTGTTATAGATATTGTTTCAAAAACTCGAGCTCTAGTAGAAGAGTATGGAAAAGACGAGATGGGAGCGATTATTATCGAAAATCTGCAGCAACTTGTTTGGCCTGAGTCAATAAAAACAAGAAAGGGGGAATTGGATCTTATATTCAGCTGTTTAAAATCACTGGCCTTGGATCTGGATATTCCCGTGATTATTTCATCTCAAGTTGATCGCAACATTTCTTTGCGTGAAGACAAAAGACCAAAGCCAACAGACGTTGTTGGGACGGGAGATATAGAAGCGTTATCCAGGTTGGTTCTTCTGTTGTACTGGGATGATTATTATCATCCAGAAAGAAACTCTCGAGATGAAGACGGGTTTGTACCGGCAGAAATAATTATTTATAAAACTGGTAAACCCGTTACCCTTAACCTAAAATTTAATCCGCTTACTTTTCAATGGAAAGACGCGGAAAACTGAAACTGGAAATAGACCAGTTTCATCGGGCGGGATAGACAGAAATGTCTACCCGCCTTTTTATTTTATGATTTTACAGGCCGAAAATATTAGAGTGCGATCTGTTTGAGTTAAGCCTTGCTTTTTTCCTGAAAATAGTGTATACTAGCAATAGGTAAATAAACGGGTGTAAATTCCCGTTTTTTATATTTTTAGACCAAATATGAGTAGATTAAGACAAAAATACAATAAAATAAAGGAAAAAATGATCAATAGCAGTATTGAGAGACTTGTTTTTTGTGGTAAAAAATTGCATAATATTATTGATATAGAGAGAAATTATTTGAAAAATTTGATTTTGCTATTTTTTATCGGTTTTTTATCCTTTTTTACTTACTGCTCGCTTAAATCATTGGATTCTATTAAAACTCAGAAAATTGAAATCATGGCAGTTGAGTTGCCCCCAAGAAATATAGAATTAGAAAATAGAATCAAAAAAGCGACCGCTGGATTTCCAATTGAAAACATGAGTCGCTTTATCGCCCTGGAAGATGAAAAAACTGCTGCTTTTATGGTAGCGATTGCCAAAAAAGAAAGTAATTGGGGAAAAAGAACGCCCAAATTAAATGGAGAAGAATGTAATAATTTTTGGGGATTTCGTCAAAAGCGCGAGAGAATGGGAAGCGGAGGACATACTTGTTTTGATAATCAAAGAGATGCTGTGAAATCTGTGGCTGAAAGAGTGAAAAACTTAATTGAAAGCGGAATTGATACTCCTGAAAAAATGGTAGTTTGGAAATGTGGCTATAGTTGTGAAGCCCATAATCCAGAAAGTGTATCCAAATGGATTGAGGATGTTGAGTTTTATTATAATAAATTTTAAGCCGTCCGTCTAATAATAATAGAAATTAATAGCAAAACCCCAGTTAAATAGTGCGGATTAACGCAATTTAACGGGGTGAATAAAATGAAGAAAAAAATTGATTATGTAGCCATAGTGAAGGAAGCGATAAATATAACCAAGCGCCATAGAACTTTATGGTGGTTTGGGTTTTTAGCTATTTTTAGCGGTTCTTATTCTTCTTTTAATTATTCTTTCCCTAGTAACAATTCTGAGAATGGAGAAATAAGTGAAATGGAGATGATGAGCATGCTAAGAAAAGTATCTTTTTATTGGGAATTGTACAAAGAGTGGATAATTTTGGGAATAATATTAATAGTCATTTTATTAATCGCTCTTTACATAATCGGGTTAATCGGGCGAGGGGCTTTGATAAATTCTATTTTTAAATCCATAAAAAAAGAAGCTTTTTCTTTTTCTTCGGGACTAAAAACAGGAGTGTATTTTTTGGGAAGATTATTTTTGATTAAATTATTTTTTTCAGTGGCTTTTTTGATTTTGGCTTTTGTTTTAATATTTCCGATAGTCAGATTGGCGGTTTTGGAAAGTTATACAATTGCGATTTCATTGGGCATAGTTGCTTTTCTGTTATTGGTTTCTTCTGCTATTTTATTCTTTTATTTCAGGAGATACGGAGAGATGTATTTAATCGGCAGTGATTTGAGCATTTCAAATTCTATAAAGTTAGCCTATCGATTGTTTGAAAAAAATATAAAAGAAAGTCTGTTGATGGGATTGGTTTTGATAGCTCTCAATATAGTTGTAGGCGTGGTAATGGTTTTTGTTTTATTGGGATTGCTTATTCCTTTAGGAATAGCAGGAGCGATCATTTATAAATTAGCAGGGGAGTTGACTATCATAATTCTTGCGGTAATTGCCATTTTAATATTTATAGGATTTTTATTCTTGTTCAGTTCAATTTTAAATGTATTTTTTGAGGCTGTGTGGATATTATTTTTTCATGAGATAGCAAAAGGGGATAAGAATGATTTATTGGAAAAAGAAAAGAGTGTTGAGCTGAGCGCAGAAGCTGAACCGGGGATGCCTGTGTAAAAAAGAAAATATGATTTCAAAAACCATCTTTAATTGAGATGGTTTTTTTATCAGAAAAATCTTCAGGCTTAAGTTGGACGCTTTCTTATCTGATTAATTGTAATTTTTATTGTCGATAAGCAGTTTTGGTGAGATGAATAAAAAGTTATTTGTCAGAAGTGCAAAAATACTATTTTTTTGGAAAGTAAAGTGTTAGAGGGACATTTGATGTATGGCGTTTGTTGTTTATTTGGTCTTAAATTTTACCTTTAATAATGAAATAAAAAAACCACCATTTCCCAATAGTGGTTTTTGTCTTTTATGTTTTGTGTTTTACTGTACATTACATTTTGAACCTCTGGAACTTCCTAGAGTTCCTAATCCAGAGCCTCCATTTAAGAGATGGCCGCTAGGAGTGAGACCCTTTAGTTTGTCCCTTAAATTTTGAGACATATCACAGATTTGGTTATTGATTTTATTCTGAACATTTTTCCGAGCGTTTCCAATTCCTTGTTTGATAATTCCAGTGGCAATCTTTCCCACTACTATTCCAGCTATTTCTCCAGCGTTTTCGGCGTTTGCTAGGGCATCATTATCCATAGTATTGGCAGCTATGGTTACACCTTCTATGATTGATCCTGGGGTAATAACTGTTTTCCCGTCACTACTTTTTTGACCAATAAATCCTCCGTAGGCGTTAGCTTGAATGGCCGCTTTTTCTTTTTCTTCTCTTAATTTCTTTTCATAAACGCTTTCGGTCATTAAAGCATAGGCGAGGGGATTATTTTTGGGTTCCATAAATGCATCATAGGCTGCCCAAGTGCCATCAGCAAACATTTCCACCGGTCCGCAGGCAAACTCTTCAAAATCAGATTGCCATTCGGTAAAATCAATTTCTAGGACAAAATTTTGAGCTCTCTCTGAACGCCACTGGGCAAATGAACCTCCGCAAGCCGAAGAATATGATCCGGATGATTTGCCTCTGGTTGTGATAGTGAAGAAATCATTCATATAAGTGTTGGTTGTCCCAGTAGGTCCATTGAAAAGATAATCTTCCCAATCAGTAATAAACAGTGAAGCAGCCTGCGTGGTGCCTGAGACAAGATTATTGACAGTTTCACTGAGAGTTTCGATGGCGGCTTTTTTTAGGGCTCCTACTATGGCGGCTCTAATTTGAATTCCTATATTATCAAGCATGGTTCTAAAAAAAGCATTTCCAATATCCGGCCAAGCGGCATAGGCGCTAGCTCTGTGAGTAGGGGAAGCTAGGGAAACAAATATTAAAACGATGGCGCTGAATATAATTTTTTTATTCTTCATAATTTTGCATAGCTTGCTCCATGGCGAAGTTGGTTAGTCCTAGTTCTTCTAATTTTACTTCAGTTTCACTTAGGTAATCATTGGCTAGGGTCATAATATTTTCTACTTCAGAAAAACTTACCAAAGAGGCAATCGGATCAGTAGTGTCAACTTTTACTTTTTCCTTGAGAGATATGGCATAAGTAGCTAATTGTAAGCCCTTTTTATGTATATCAAACATATCCTCAGGAACTTCAAGCTCGTCTAATTTTGTGAGCATAGTAGATCCTTTGTCCGCTAAGTCTGTGAAATATTCCATTCCCGATCCCGCCCCATTAGTTGAGGAAACTACGGCTGGAATTTTTAACATTATTTCATTGGAAAATTCTTGGATGGATTCCTTGGAATCAATTGAATGGGGTAGATTGTTGGTCATTATGTAGAAAAGAGAGGATAAATATTCCTGATTGTCTTCTTTCTTTTTTCTTTCTTGTTTTTCTTTTCCGTAACCTGAATAGTCTTGTTTTTTCTTTTTTATTTTTGACTCATCTACTTCTGGTAAGTCTTCAAAAGAAATGCTCCCGGATAATTTTTCTTCTATCAGGGCGTTAATGCTATTCATATCAACTCCTCCGCCGTCTTGTCCGGCTGCTACCATCTCAGCTATTCGATTGGAAAATTCAGTGGTTAAATTTTCAGAATCAGAATTTATGTTTAGAGCTTTAGCATCTTTGGTGTTGTCAATTTTGTCTCCAGGAGCCGGTTTAAGTGGATTATAGCCACTTTCTACCTCGGCGCCATCTTGGTAGCCGTCGCCATCGGTATCAGGGTTTTTTGAATCAGTTCCATGTTTTTCTTCATCTTCATTGCTAAGATTGTCCTGATCAGAATCAAGAAAAACGCTTCCGTTAGTTGAATTTTCTCTGGCAATAATAGAAAAAGAATAGCCAAAAAATAAGAGCAAGAAAAAAATTAATAAAGTTACTTTTATTTTTTTTACTTCTATCAAGTACATAATTCTGTTTTATTTTTTTATTTGAAATTAAGTAAAATCGTCTAAAAAAATTATAGCATAAAAATACTTGATTAGGCAATGCTTTTAATGGTATTCTTTTTTGTAGGTTTCTGTGAATTAGAATTTTTTCTGTGAGTTATGAATTGTTACCAATATGTCAATAAAATAGTTTATAAAGTATTTACGCGCAATGCCAGATAATGAATACAAAATACATCAAAGATGACCTTTGACTAATGACAGATGACTTTTCTATAAATTGTTTTCATGCTCAGCTGTTTTAATGTTGAAATGCTAATATGCTAAAATGCTAAAGTTATGGCTATATTTTTAGGAAATTTGATTAAAAAGATAGAGGAGTATCCTTTGAATTTTTATATATGGACTAGTTCATTTCTCAGTATCATTACTTGTCGTATTTTGATGGAAAATTGGCTAGACGGAATGCTAAATAGAACTGGTGATTATTTTTTTCACCATGCTTCCTATACTTTTGTCTTTTTTCTTTTAACTTATCTCATATTTATCGGTCTTTTGGTTAAGAATTTGAAAATTAAATTAAAAACAGCTTTTAATATAATGCTGTGGGGATATCCTATTATTATTTTTCCTCCCTTGATTGATTTTATTTTGCTAAGGGATACAATGTATTTAAGTTTTTATGGGATTTATGGCTTGGCGGAAATGCCCATTCGGTTTCTTACTTTTTTCGGAGATAATCCTGATTTCGGTGTTACTTATGGAGTAAGATTTGAAATAGCGATGGCGGTTATCGCTCTGGGATTTTATGGATATTTGAAAACCAAAAATAAAATAAGGGCTCTTTGGCTGTCTTTACAGGTTTATATGGTCTTATTTATCTTGGGCACCTTTCCTTCTTGGGTTACTATAATATCTCAAGGGTTCCTAAGGGGATTTATGCAAGTAAGAGATATTGAAATAGTGCAACTGTTTTTTACTTCTGCCAAATTTTTTTCCCGAGAAACCGGCACATATACCAATGCTTTAAGTATTAAAGTTTCCATTGTTTATTCAATTTTGTTGTTGGGAATAATTATTTTAGGCTTATTTTTATATTACAGGAAACAACTTTTTGCTTTTTTAAAAAATTCTCGTCCGGTTCAATTGATTTATCATGCTGGATTGCTATTGGTGGGAGCGGGATTGGGAATTTTATTTACCAACATTGATTGGGAATTTAATTTTTTTAACTTTTTCAGTTTTTTAAACATAATTATCGCGGTTTTATTGGCTTGGTTGGCATCAGTAGTATTTAACGATATTTTTGATAAAAAAATAGATTCTGTTACCAATGCAGATCGTCCCTTGATAGTTAAAGATTTTAAGGAATCAGATTATATAACAATTGGAATAATTCTTTTTATCTTTTCTATTTTGTATGCAGCTATGATTAGCCCCAAAGTTGCTTTATTGCTTGTGGCCTATCAGGCTCTGGCCTGGATTTATTCAGCTTGGCCTTTTAGAATGAAAAGATTTATTTTATTGGGGTCTTTTATCAGCGCGCTGGCTTCAGTATCGGTGATTTTTGCTGGATTTGTGTTGGTGAGTCCCCTGGAGGACACGACTGAGTTTCCCAAAAGAATTTTTTGGTTAATTTTAATTTCATTGACACTTTCTTTGCCCATTAAAGATTTGAAAGACATAAAAGGAGATAGGTTGGATGGAGTTTTTACAGTGCCGGTAGTATTTGGAGAATATTGGGGGAAAATCATTATTGGTAGTGGAATCTTTTTATCCTATTTTTTGAGTGTTATATTTTTAAATGAAAGTAGATTGTTGTTTTGGGCAATTATTTTAGGGGGTGCTTCTTTTTGGGTGGTTACGTTTAGCGCCGAAGGAAAGAAGATAAATAATCGCAATTTGATTTGGTTTGTGTTGGCTTTAGTGGCTGTCTATGTAATTGTTTTAGGAAAGTTTATTTTGTTTTAAAATTGTATGGCATTGTTTTGAAAAACCACTAGTTTTGACTAGTGGTTTTTATTAAAATAAATCTGCCAGTTTCTCCCAGTCTGAAACCGAAAGCTCTTGAGCCCTGGTATTGGGCAAAAAACCAGCCTCCTGCAGAATTCTTTCCACATCTTTTTTATCAATATGAAAACTATTGGATAAATTATTGATCAGGGTTTTTCGGCGAGCGCAAAATCCTGCCCGCACAACTCTAAAGAATTTTTTGTCTTTGGTGGGATTAACTTCTTTTATGTTTGATATTTTTATTACACTGCTATCTACCTTGGGAGGCGGATTAAAGTTATCTTTGGTAACATCAAAGAGGATTTCTGCCTTAGCATAATATTGGACAGAGGCTGCCAGGATGCTCATTTGACCTTTGGGAGCCACAATTCTTTGGGCCACTTCTTTTTGGATCATTAAAATTAATTCATCGGGTTGGTGGGTGGTTTCTAGAAATAATCTTATAATTTTGGAAGTAATATAATAGGGAATATTGGCTATTACCTTGTAATGGCTCATTTGTTGCTCATCTATTAGTTTGGGTAGATTTACTTTTAAAATATCTTCAAATATAATTTCTAAATTACNNATAACCTTTTTGGCTTTTTGGCAAATTTTTTCCGTTAAAATGCCTTCTCCTGGCCCAATTTCCAAAACAGCTTCGTTTTCTTTTATATTCGCAGCTTCAATTATTTGATTTACTATATCGGGATTATTTAAAAAATGTTGTCCTAAATAACGAGGCATAAAATTTTCGTTTAAATATTATATTATCGCTATTTATAGATTAGATTAATAAAGGAGATAAGGCAAATATATTTGATAAATTTCCAAATCCCAATTTCCAATTTCCAAACAATGGCTAATAACTAAATGACTCAAAAAAGAAGGCTATAAATTATTAATTTATCAAAATTATAGATCTAAAAGATATTTTTTGCATTGAAAATTTAATTATTGAAGATTCATTGATTATTGAGAATTGGATATTGGATATTTCTTAATATAATTATGTTTCTAATGTCCAGGCTTAATTTATTTGGGCAATAATCTTTTGTGTTTAAAATTGCGATTATTGGCATTTGTCACTTTTAGCAGTATAATGAGTTTGTGAAAATAAATCTTTAAATTATTAATTAAAATGGTAAACAGAAATGCAAAAAGGCTGACGATAGCTCTTTTATATATTTTATTTTTCGGAATTGTGGGTTCTTTGTTTTATTATATTTTTAAGCCAGCCCCGACTTGTACTGATGGAAAGAAAAATCAATCGGAAACTGGGGTTGACTGCGGGGGTGTGTGTATTCCTTGCAAAAAAGAAATTAACGCTCAGGAAATAAAAATAGACGAAAAGTATTTTGTTTATGGAAATAATAACGTATTTGATGTTATGGCTTCCATCACAAATCCGAATGACACCTACGGGGCAATTAGTTTTAATTATGAATTTGAATTAGTGGATCAAGCTGGGAATGTGCTACAAAAAAGGAGTGGAAGGAATTTTATCTTGCCTGACGAAAGCAAATATATCATAGAATTAAATCTGCAGTCATCCATTAATCCATATAGGTTAAATTTTAAGATAACCGAAGTGGAATGGGATGAATTTTTGGAATATTCAGAGCCAAAATTGGGGATATACCAGAAGAATTATTATGAGGAATTTGAAAAGAACATTGTTTCAGGACTATTGAGGAATGAAAGCTATTTTGATTTCAATTTTCTTGAAGTAAATATAGTGCTGAGAGATGGAGATGGAAATCCTATTGGCTTGGGAAAAAGCGAAATGCGGACAATTAAATCTCAAGAAGAAAGAGATTTTAAACTAATTTGGCCTTATAAATTCAGTGAAAATGTGGCCAATGTGGATATCAGAGCCGAAGCCAATGTTTTTGATTCGGATAATTTTATTAAGAAATATTTGCCTACTCGCCAGTTTCAGGATTATCAATAATTTAAAATCATTCCTCTTGCAATAAAAAAGCTCGTTTTATAAGCGAGCTTTTTTGTCAATCGGAAAAATCATTGGCTTTAAGTTGAGTTCGTGCGCTTATCTATCGGAAAGTATATTTGAGACTAAATGGGACTTGCTATCGTATTTGAAATATATTTAATCTTAAAACTCCAAAAACGAATATAATAAAAAACACCAGCAATACTGGTGGTTTTTATTTTTTATTTTTTGGCTAGATAATTTCGGTAAGCTTCAGAGTTGAAGTTTTTTATTATCTTTTTTATTTCTTCTGGCG
>DNVQ01000054.1 GCA_003507475.1 Candidatus Moraniibacteriota bacterium
GCCACTTTTGATGAAATAGCCCACATCCCAGCCGGATATTCTTATCTTTCTGAGCATGAAGTAAGACTCAATCCCGAGCACCCGCCTCTCATAAAAAATCTTTCCGCCCTTCCGCTTCTTTTTATGAATTTAAATTTTGATACTACTCAACCTTTTTGGAGCGGAGAACTGCCACGCAAATGGGATGAGGGCCAATGGGCGGCTGGCAGACATTTGATTTGGGAAGCAGGAAACAATCCGGATAAAATAGTTTTTTGGTCGAGAGTTCCTATCGTTATTATATCCTTGCTTTTGGGTTTATTTATTTTCAAATGGACCAAGGAAATTGCGGGAACGCTGGCAGGACTACTGGCTTTCATTATTTACTCATTTGACCCCAATATGCTGGGACATAATCACTATGTCACCACTGATATTGGCATTATGGCTTTTCTGACTTTTTCTTTTTACTATTTTATAAGATTCATTAAAAAACCTACTTGGAAAAATGCCCTTATTGGAGGATTTTTCTTGGGACTATTACATCTAGCAAAGTTCTCCTCCATTTTGGCTCTTCCAATTTTTGGCTTGATTCTCCTAGGTTATCCGCTTATTAAAAAAATTAATCATGACGAGGAACATCATCGCCTTAAAATATGGTTTATGTATTTAGGCAAGGGATTGGTGGCGTTTGCGATTTCACTCGTGATGATTTGGATGCTTTATTTCTTTAATACTTTCAACACCTCCAAAGAAACAATGGCGCAGTTAATTGATTTTAATGCTCCGCAATCAGATCAAAATATTAAAAATGTTTATACCCGTAAAGTATTGCATGCATTTAATGAAAGCACTGTCACTCGTCCCTTGGCAGAATACGGCATAGGGGTAAATTACGTTTTCAGACGAGTAGCGGGTGGAAACGGAGCATATTTTATCGGAGAAGTTTCTGACAATGCTTTTACTGCTTATTTCCCTACTGTTTTTGTTCTTAAAGAAACCCTCCCTTTAATTATATTAATTCTTTTGACTAGTTTTTACACAGTTTATCAAATCTTATCCACCATCAAGTTAAAATCAAAAACTGTCCTTAAAGATGCCTGGAGACATTTTCTTTCTTGGATGCGCCACAGCGTAACTCAATACACTCTCTTTGGCTTTATAGTACTTTATTCTTATTTGAGCATTACAGGCAATTTAAATATCGGACTCAGACATCTCTTCCCTATTTTTCCCTTTATTTATATTTTAGTAGCCAAAAAAGTTCATGATTTTTTCAAATCATTTGAACCTCATAAATTATTATTTGCAAAATATGTTTTAACTCTTTTGGTTATCTGGGTCATTGCTGAACCGATTATTAATTATCCATTCTACCTTTCATACTTCAATCAACTCGCTGGCGGACCAAAAAACGGCTACCATTATGTTACCGATTCGAATGCGGATTGGGGACAAGATCTAAAAAGATTCAAATCTTTTCTGGATGAACATCCGGAAATAGATAAAATTCGCCTCAACTATTTTGGAGGAGGAAATCCGGATTATTACTTGGGAGATAAATTTATCAATTGGTGGGACAGCAAAAGACCGGTGGAAAAAGGCTGGTATGCAGTTTCTGTAAATCAACTCCAAGGAAGCATCCACGATACGAGATTAAATCCAGACGGCACCCCTCGAAAACCTTATGATGAATCTTGGAGATGGATAACGAAATATACTCCCGTTTATCAGGTTGGAACTTCTATATTAGTTTATTATGTTGAGTAAAATTCAATATTAGTCGTAGAGACGCAGCACTGCTGCGTCTCAAATTTTATCAGCAATAAAAAATGCTAAACAAATTTAAAGATAAATACAAAATTGAATCTTCTCGCCTAAAGGGTTACGATTACTCTCAAAATGGAGTGTATTTTATTACTATATGCCTCAAAGATCGAAAACATTCTTTTGGTAAAATTGTAAATGAAAAAATGATACTAGGCGAAATTGGAAAAATAACACAAAAATTTTGGCAAGAAATACCAAACCACTTTCCATTTGTAACATTGGATGAATATCAAATTATGCCAGATCACTTGCATGGAATCATCGAGATTTCATGCAATCAAATAAATACTGTAGAGACGCAGCACTGCTGCGTCTCAAAATCAAATACATTTTATCAAATAAAATCCGGTTCATTGCCAGTTATCATTCGCTCTTTCAAGTCTATTGTTACAAAAACAGTTAATATTAATTTTTCTAATCTTAAATTTAATTGGCAATCTGGTTTTTATGATCGAATTATTCGCAATGAAATAGAATTAAATAAAATTCGAGAATATATTCAAAACAATCCAAAGATGTGGAGGGAAAATGAAGAAAATATTATAGAAAATATATTTAAACCAGAATGAGACGCAGCAGTGCTGCGTCTCTACGAATTCCTAAATAAAAAATAATAAACAAATTATTTCTTCAATCTCTCCGCTAATCTTTTTATTTTTACATCACTCTCTCTGGGCCCATCATTGGAGCAAACGAATCCCTCATATTTTTTATAATAATCGGTTTTATGGCTCGCATACTGCTTCCAAATTCCTTTTTTCATATGACCAGTGCCATGCATAGGATAAAGCTTGATGTGAGCATGGTTAATTCCTGTTCCCTCCATGACTAATCCCACTCGTCCCACATCTGGAAAATTTTTAATTAAAATCTGTGAAACTTTTTTGGCGGATAAATTAATTTTTTTTAATACCTCATCCGGTAACGCCAACACATCGCTCTCGTAATGTTTTTTGGGAATTAATACAGTCGCGCCCTTGGTATTGGGGAAAATTGACAAAAAAGCCATAAAATCTTTATCCTCCCAAAAAATTCCTGGCGTATGCATNNTCAATAATCAATACTCAATATTCATTCAATAATAAAATAATCAATTGCTAATAATCAAATCTATCTTTATTGAATTTTATTTAAGCATGAAGGTCTGGCATTGAATATTAATTTATTGAATGTTAAATGCATATTGAACATTGAATATTAATCATTATCCTTCTCTTTTTCTTGCTCAGCAATAGCTTTTTCCCCCAATTCACCCTCTTTTTTAATCTCCTCTTCTTCTTGAGTTACTCCTCCCTTCATCCGATAAAAAACCTTATTCTCACTTCGCAAATCTATATATTCCAACTCAGGCAAATCCCTCAAAAATAAATGTCTGTTTAACAATGTTTTTAAGGTTTGAATAGATTTTTCAATTGGAGCCTTGGCGCTAAAATAGATATCCCAGCCTTTTTTTGTTTGAACTATCAACTCCTCGGATATTCTAGATTTAGTCCTATATTCACTTAGGATTTCAATATCAATATCTTTTTTCAACTTATCGGCAATCATTACTATAAATTCTATGTAACTAGGCAATAAAACATATTCATTTTCAATTATTTCTTTGCCACTCTCGTCGATTAATTCAATAGTTTCACTGCGATTGATAAAATTAGAATCAGGGTTCATTTTTTCATAAGCATAACCTCTTTCATCGATAAAATAGCAATCTCCTCTGGAACACAGTGATAAAATCAAATTCCGCTCCTTAATATCAATAGCTACTTTATTGGGAAAAGTTCTTTTTATATCAACGGTTTTTATTTTTTTAAAATTACTTTTCAGTTTTTTGTCAACATTATCAGAATTAAAAAAAATAAAATTCTTTTTGGAAATAACTTTCAAATATTTACCCTCAGTCTCTTGATTTATAATTTTATTAATTTCCTCCTTGGGAATAATCCCATCTTTTTTTATTTCAATCTCAGTAATTTCTAAAAAATTTGAAAAAACAAAAGAGTAGGTAAGCACTCCCAAAAATAATATTATTAAAATATTTCTCACTAATACTGGGCGGATGACTATTTTTATCTTAGAAATATTTTTCTTTTTCTCTCTTTCCTTTGCCCAGTGATGTTTTTTTTCTTTTATCATCATAAATAATCTTATCCATTTTTAACAACTCAATCATACAAATTTAAAAATAAATTTTCCAAGATAAGCCGCACATTAAAACTAGGATTGCCAATTTTCGATAAAACTTCATTAATCTTATTAATCATTTGATATCTTTTTTCCACATTTCTCGTATCATTTAAATTTCGAAATATATATATTCTAAGCATCCAAACCCAAAACTCTAAATTTTTTCGAGCCTCCATTATGTTTTTTGAATACTCTTGGGCTAATTCAAATTTTTTAAAAACAGGCATTTCTCTCAAGTTATTCAAATCAGAAATAGAGTTTTCTTTTTTCTCCATCCAATCTTTATTGTCTATCATTTTTTGAAATTCTCCCGGTTTACCCATGGAGAAAATAGTCGCTTTTTCCAAAAGATCGGCCGATAACTTTTCTCTAAATCCATTTTTAATTTCTTCCAAGGCAACCAAATTAAAGTTTATTTTTTGGCATCTAGACTTTATGGTTTTTAAAATTTTCCCATCTTGATGAGTTACTAAGATTATAATAGAACTGCTATTGGGCTCTTCCAAGTTCTTCAATAAGGCATTTTGAGCAGTGGTTGTTAAACGATGGGCATCATTTATAATTAAAATTCTATATTTTCCTTTATCGGGAAAAAGTGCTAAATTTTTCAAAGAATCTCTCACCTTCTCCACATCAATCTCTCTTGTTTTTGTAATTCCCTTTTTTACAATCACTTCCGGCGCCACAATCTCTATATTTTGATTTTTATTTTCTTCGTTTATTGCTAAATTATCTAAAATAACTAAATCATTTTTTGTTAAGGCCTCCGAAAAAATTTTAGCTAAATAAAGCTTTCCGACATTCTCCGGACCGCTAAAAATATAAGACTGAGAAACTTTTCCCACTCTTATCAAATCTTTCAAAAAGTTAACTTGTTTCTTGTGCCCTATGAACATATCTTATAATTTTTAGAACTTACGCATTTAAACTAAATATTTCTAACGGTTATTTACTCTTTGTGAAACATCACTCTACTGGAGCATCCCCTTCCTTCTCGTCTTTGTGAGGAGGTATCCCGACGAAGCCCTGCCGGCAGGCAGGAATCCAGAATTCTACATTTGAAATCTTACTCTTGGATCAACACAGTCATTCTGAATACACCAATCAGATATTATTATGACGGGTCACTTTGTTCGTAAACGAAGTGACGGAGCAAGCAAAAAATCCTTCGCGAAGACAAACAAAAAGAATCTGTCTTTGCGAGGTACTCCGAAGCAATCCAGAAATACATTTTGAAATATAATCCTGGATCGCCACGAAAATATTGAGTACAATATTTTCTCGCGAAGACAAATAAATGTTCGCCTTTACAGGGAGACCCTCCAACGATAGTTAATTTAATATAATTTTTCCAATTATTTCATCAACTCTCTTTCGATTAATTCTGTTAAATTATTTTTAAACTTTTCCTTGGAAAATTTTTGCGCTTCTTCTTTTATAGTATCTTTATTGTATTGATTTTCTTTTTCGATAAATCTCCTTATTCCGTCAGCCAAAACTTCAATAGTCTGCGAATCAAAAAATTCTCCAGCTATTCCCTCTTTGACAATTTCCTTAGCCCCTCCTTTTTTTAGGACAATAACAGGAATTCCGTGATGCATAGCTTCTACTACGGTTAGACCAAAATCATCCACAGCTGGAAAAATGAAAGCTCTGGCATTTTTATAATAAGCCTCGATAGTTTCATCATCTTGCCAGCCTAGTATTCTTATATTATCTTTGGCTATTTTTTTCAATTTTCCAGAATGCTCACCCTCCCCGATAACTACCAAAGGCAATCCTATTTTATTAAAAACCTCCACCACCAAGTCTACTTTTTTATAGGCAGCCAACCGTGACACAACTAAGAAATAACCCTCATCACCACTTTGTTTTTTTGCTATCTTGTTTTTCTGTTTTAATGTTTTAATGCTTTCATGCTTTAATGCTTCCGTGTTTTCATGTTTTGATATTGGAGTAGCGGGATAAATTACTTCACAATCACGACGATAATACTTAGCTATCCTTTCTTTGGTATAAAGCGAATTGGCTACTAAAATATCCGGCCGTTGAGCGGCTTCAAAATCCCAAACACGCAAATAACTTAAAAACATTCTTCTGAAAACTCCCATCTTTTTTTTAATTTCTTGGGTGTACCTCTCATTGTAATCCCAGACAAAGCGCATCGGAGAATGCATATAGCAGATATGCTTGGTATTGAGTCGAGTAACAATTCCTTTACTCCAGGCTCCACTGGATGAAATTACTAAATCGAAATCTCGCAGATCAAATGTTTCTGGCGCAGTCGGCATAAAAGGCAATAGATATCTTCTTCTTTTTTTTAAAAATTTTGGAAATTTCTGTAAAAAGGAAGTATGAATTTCTCTATTTTTAAATTTACCTTGGAGCTTGCTTTCATCATAAAGCAAGGTATAAATCGGAGCTTTGGGAAAAATTTCTCCAATTATCTCCAACACCCTTTCTGCCCCGCCATAATTATCCAAAAAATCATGAACTAGGGCTACTTTTAAATTTTTAAAATCGTTAAATTGTTTCATGGCTGAATTAAGCATAATACAAATACACAAATGAATGCGAATGATGCGAATATGCGAAAAATATTTATTTTTAAACCCTTTTAACCTACAAACTACTGTCTAAAAACTACAAGGCTAAATAGTTGACTTTTATCCCTATTTATGCTATAATCTCTTAACAGTACCTTTAAATCAATTTATTATCCCAATTTAGTTAACAAGCCCATTATAGCACCTTTTTAACTAATTTGGGATAATAAAAAATACTTTTGTTTTATTATCAAAATACTCTTTTTTTGGAGGATATGAATAAATGAAAAGAATATTTACAATTAAAGGCATGATAATAACATTATCTCTTCTTTTAATAACGCCAACAGTTGTAGCATTGTTATATGTAACAGGACTGCGACATGTGCACAACGAATTAAAGGCGGATGGTTATTACATAAGAGCAAATAACCAAGAGCCCGAATGGCTCAACAAAAAAAAGGGGTATATTTACCCCAAACAAGAGCACTCATACAATTAACACCCCAACCCATCAGCAAAATAGCAAAATGTAATATCATTTGCTTGAGCTGATGGGTGTTTTTTATTTTAAATGTAAAAAAGTAGAGACACGATTTATCACGTCTCTCAAAAGCGACGTAATTCATCTTGTCTTTCTTAAAAATTTAGACGCGATAAATCGCGTCTCTACAAAATCACAATTCGCATATTTGTGTATTTGCATAAAATTCGCATCATTTGTATCATAATTCAAAAATTTTCAACTTCTTCTCCGCCTCTTCCAATTCTTCAGGATTACCAATGGGATGCCACTTATTAGTCTGAATAATTTTAACCGGAAAATCCTTAGCCATTTTTGCCAAAGTCTGTGGCAGGCCAAATTCTTTTTCGCTAATTGGCACCAGATCATAATTAAAAAAATCTTTAGTTAAAGCATAGAGTCCAGTATTAATTAAATTACTAGGCGGATTAATCGGTTTTTCCACGATTTCCAGTAAATTTCCATTCTCATCAATTTTAAAAACGCCAAACTGACTAGGATTCTCTACCTTGCTAGCCAAAATAGCNNCTAACAAAATTGCCCCGCCGGTGCCATTTAAATTTTCCTGAACTACATATCTTATCTTTTTTCCCTTAAAATTATCTCCGAAATATTCTTCAATTTTACCCCTTCGATAACCGACTATAAAGATTATCTCATCAACTTCATCAGGTAATGCATTTAATTTATATTCCAAAATCGGCTTGCCTTTTATTTTCAGCATCGGTTTGGGAATTTCATCTGTTAAATTTTTCATTCTCGTCCCTCTCCCTGCCGCTAAAATTACTACTTGCATAAAAGAATGTATTAAAAGTTATATATTTAATTTTTATATATGACAATTTTAACGCTAAAACACATCACACAAAAATACAGTTCATTAAAACATTGAAGCATTAAAACAAAAACCATTTAACTAATCAACTACTTAGCCATTCGAGATTCCTAAATTCCCATATTCCTAAATTCCTAAATAACTTCTTTAATTAATTTTTCATTTTCCATTTCTGAAATAGATAAAATCACATTAGCCAATCTATCACTATCATGACGAATAAAAGAACGAGTATCTGCTATTTTATCTTCTTTATTTTTTTTAATGGCAACTTTATTGAGTACATCAGCCCTCACCACCTTATAATTTCGCCCAATTAAATTATCCTTATTAAATTTTACAACTGAATTCCTTCCTTCTCTTTTTTCATATTTTTTTTGTAAATCTTCTGTCGGCTTATTAAAAGGAAAAATAACAAAATCAATTCTCTCGCTACCCAAATATCTGTTCATCTCTTTAACATATTTATCTACATCAAATTCCTCTGTCTGTCCTTTTTTGTTGGTCAAATTACAATTATAAATAACTTTGGCTTTCGATTTTCTGATTGCCTCACTTATCCCCATTACTAACAAATTGGGGATAATTGATCCATAATGATCGCCAGGTCCGATTACAATTATGTCCGCCTTTTTTATAGCTTCTATGGCATCTTTATTAGCTTTGGCAACAGGGTTGAGATATACTTTTTTAATGCCATACTTGCGCACATCTTTATTGTGATCCAATTGTTTCTCTCCGATTAATATTTTATTATTTTTTAGTTTAATATAAAGATTCATTTCATCTTCTGAAACTGGAATAACCTGTCCCTTCACACCCAATATATTAGTTGCCTCTTTTACTCCCAAAGAAAAATTTCCTTGAATTTTCTCCAAGGCCGAAAGCAAAAGATTACC
>DNVQ01000043.1 GCA_003507475.1 Candidatus Moraniibacteriota bacterium
AAACTCACCCCATCACTGGAAAGTTCCCATTTCTGGCTTAACCCATTAAAACGGATCGCTGGCTTGTTGGAAGCACTTGAAACAGTAAAGGAAAAATTATTATTGCTTCCGGTCCCGCTGCCAAGATTAAATTCAGTGGCGTCCGTACCGGTGTCGGTATTTTGTTCATGCAATCTCTCGTCATTTCCCAAGACCAAAGAGTTTTCATCGGTACCGGTAGGCAAGCGATCTAAATCTATTTTTCCGCTTTTGCCCAACTGCAAGATATCCCCTTCTTTAGTTCCGGTGGTCGCTCCATTAACAAAGGTAGAGTTAACTGCGCTTAAAGCAGCGGGGACATACCCGATTTTTTTTCGCGGAGTGCTTTCACTGTCAGTTCCCACTTTGATACCCAAGTAATAATTACCTTCGGCTAAGTTTATATCTTTGGGTAAAGAGTTAACAGATCCTAAATAAGCCTCAAACAAACCGTTGGTTATTTCCACTTCTTGCTCTTCTTCCCAAAAACTCTCATTTCCGTTTTCAGAGGCATAAATAGCAAACCTGATTTTGTATTTTCCGTTGGAAACTTCTTTATTTTCTTGGTTTAGGATGTAGGCGCTAATATCTAAAAGTTGAGACTTGGTTTCTTGAGCTTTGGCGTTTTTCAAACCCAAAGCAAAAGCAAAAGACAGCAAACTGACTGTCGCAAGAATAATCACCCGAATTTTATTTTTTTTACTGAAAAACATTTTTTATTAAAATTGATTTTATTTTTTATTTTTTAAATTTTTCACCCTACTCCGCGCCAGCTGGCGGATTGCACTTCACTACATTGCCCAGCCAAACACATCTTCTATAGCATTGGTTATTAAATCAAAAATTGATTCTGACTTATCTCCGGTATAGGCGCTAAAATATTCGGTATTAACTTTATTTCCCCATTTATCAGAAGACTCAATACGGTAAGTGTAAATTGTGGAAAATTCCATATTTTTTATCAGCATACTGTGCTCAAATCCGTATCCTTCTTCAGAAGTAACCGCCGCATCCTTACCATCACTTTTAGCATATTCCACTTTTGAAATGGCTTCCTTGTTGGTTTTCCAAGAAATTAATATTCTTGGCTCATTATCTTCTTGGGATAAAATATTTTCACTCTTTACCTGATAAATTTCAAGTTGAGTATTTCTGGATTTACCGTTATCCATTACTGCTGAGTTACCTCCAAATTTAATTTGACTGACTCGGTAGTTTTCACTAACCATCTCCTTTTCATTACCCTCTTCAACTGGCACAGAAGTTTCATCAACGTCTTCAGTCTCTTTTTCATCATTTAAATTCTCATCCTCCGCAATACTTTCATCAGTTGTTACCTCGGGATTATTTGATTTTGAATCATCTTTTCTTCGATTGTTTAAAACCCAAAAAATTAGCGCTAAAATAACAGTCAACAATACCAAAACAACCAAAATAGTAATCCTTCTTTTTTGGGATTTTTTTTTATTTTGATTTTCAATTTTTTCGTCCATCAAATCTTTTATATTTTATCCTTAAGAAACCCTTTATTTTAAAGCTTTTTTAGCAGATTCTATGCTGCCGATAAGCCTTACTCAAAATGATTCACAAACTCAAAGTTTACTTTTAAATTATACATCATTTTTGAAAAATCTCCAAGACTTTTTTTGCAAATACTATGGATAATAATAGCTTAAATTCATGAAGCTTAAATTCATTCCGACTAGAAATTAAATTAATGCAATTTTATTGCTTCAAAAAATAAAAAAACCATCTTCAATAATTTATTTTAGAAAAATTAAGAGCCATTGCTCAAAAACAAACTATCAAGATTAAGTAGCCTGACTCATTAATAAAAAATTCACCGATTTGATAGATTTTTTTAATTTTTTAATGTGCCCTTGGTCTTACTACCAGGCTAACTTAATGTGTTTTATAACACTAAGGGACTAAGCCCCCCCAATTGGGGGCTTAGTCCCCATCTGTAAATATGCATAAATTAAGTTAATTTGATATTAAAAATATAAATTTTGATGAAAAATATTATTTATTTTTTAGTATATACTTAAGTATATACCTAAGTATATACTTTTAAATATTACATTAATAAAATCCCTTTAAACAAAGGGATTTTATCACATTTTTAACGCAAATAATATTTGACAAATACTATAACAAGGTTTTATTTATTGACCAACAACAGTTCCATCTATCAAAATTTCACCATCAATATCCGTATTGATTGTTTTTGTTTCATTTGTCACTTCGGTACTCTTGATGGGATCTTTTGAATTTTGTTTTTCGACAATCCACCAATCAAAATAAATTCTTTGTGAAGTTTTTTCACTCAAATTAATTTTAAATCCCACGTACTCCCCATCTTCATCTTTGATTTTTTCAACCCAAGAATAAGCATTGGGATTAATTTGAAAACTGGTAAAAATAACACAACTTTCGGTAACTGCTTTGGTCTTAACAATAAAACTTTTCCCGTCATTACTTTCATTTTCTATTTCTATATAGTTAGAGCCGATGGTCTTACTGTCTTCATCTATAATTTTAACCCCAAAGGCTCCCGCAAAAACGTTTTTAGCCTCCAAATTTCCATCGCTTAAAGTTAGGTTTCCCGATGCATCTTTATATATCAAGGAATCCATATTTAAGGCGGTGGTGAATTCAATTAAGGCTTGATTCTGTTGCTTTATTATATCCACTTGTTCTTGCAAATCTTTCAAAAGCATTGAGTTTGTTTCATTAGCACTCAAGAGCATCTCTATTTGATCAGAATACGTTCCGATATTTTCTTCTTCCATATCCAGTCTTCCAGAAATTATATCAATATTTTCATCCACTATTTTTTGCAACTCTGCTAAAGTACTTACGCTTTGATTACTTTTTGTTAGTAAATCTTCGTTTTGATTTTTCAATTGCCCGATTTCTCTTTCAGTATCTTCCAGCATCAAATCTTTGACATCGATAAATCTGGCATACAAACCGTGCACCGCTCCGTCTGACAGATAGCTGTCCACATATGGAATTAATAAATCTCCAGGAGACATTTTATCTGTTAAGTAATCTGGAAAATTATTCTCCTCAAAAGGCAATGCATATTTGGCTGCTTCTTTGCCCAAAGAATCAATTTGCTCATAGGGCGCAATTTCATAATTAGGAATCTGAAATCCTCCGGTCTGGTTAACATAATGCCAGGCATTGCCATAGCGAAAATACATTCTTCCATTTGTCGAATCCACAACCATTGTTCCATTGTTGGCACTATCCGTAGGTACACCCGTTGATACGCGCGTTTGTATTCCTCCCGTAGCGCTATTGGCAATTACATATTGATTGGAAGTAATGTCTCCGCCTGTTACGGATATCGTTTCACTGGAATTCAATCCAGCTAAAGTCGGATTACTTGAAAATACCAAATTTCCTCCCACTCCTGTTTCGTCGGAAATTACTCCAGCTAATTGAGCGGA
>DNVQ01000023.1:0-928 GCA_003507475.1 Candidatus Moraniibacteriota bacterium
ATTTTATTTTATAAACTTCTGATAAATATCCTGATTGCCCTTTTGGTTATCTGGTTTTTCGTTATTTTAGGAGAAGCTTTTTTGCCAGGATTTATTTCAACCAATATTAGCTTTTTAAAATTAATACTTTTGATATTTGCTCTTGTATTATCTCTTCATTGGTTAAGTAAAAAAATAGAAAAACCGATAGACTCCAAAATTGAATTATCAAAACCAACATTATTTGTCACAATATTTTTCCTAATTATAATTTCTGGCTTAGCCCTTTTGAAATTTAGCTATTTCTCAAATGTGGTTATAACCCTAACAACTCTTTTGATACTATTCTATCTTTACAGAGAATTACTTAATCAAGATTCATAAAACATATAGCACATTTGCAATAAAAACCACCAGTATTGCTGGAGGTTTTTATTTTATTTTATATGAAACATTGAATGATTATTGAATATTGAGCATTGTATATTTGAGTTTATTTTCTAATAAACTCAAGCGTTTCTTTTGCGCATTTTTCCCAAGAAAATTTATCCAATTGCTTTTTTCCTTTCTCTATCATCTCCTTTTGCAATTCTGTGTTATCTACAACCTTAGCTATTTTTTGAAATAATTCTTCGACATTTAAGCTTTCAAAATATTCCACTGCTTCGCCCCCCACTTCTTCCAAACTGGAATTTTTAGCTGAGATAACTGGCACATTAGCAGCGAAAGCTTCCAAAACAGGAATTCCAAATCCTTCATAAAGCGTGGGAAATACAAAAACTAAAGCATTTTGCTGCAAAACAGATAAGTCATCAAAGGAAATTCTACCAGTCAAAATAATACTATCTCGCACAGAACTATTTGCAATGGTTTCAATGGTTTCTTTCCAACTCCAAGCTTTTCCTCCAGCCAAAACTAATTTAATATTATTTTTATTTTCTTTTTTAAA
>DNVQ01000023.1:1002-7619 GCA_003507475.1 Candidatus Moraniibacteriota bacterium
AATAAATCTTTTTTAGGAAAAGTATTGGGAAATTGCTTAAAGGCTAAATCATGCACGGTCACTACCGTTTTTAGTCTTTTTTTTCTTATCAATGGAATATTATGCATCGGCATCCAAAGAATATCCACATCATCTTTCCAGATATTATAGGCAAACCTAGTTTGAGTCCAAAGTCTAAAAAATTTCAATTTTCGCACNNAAAAGATAAACCCTTGTTCCATCAATCCGCTTATTATCCAAATCCGCCGCCTGAATCGCAATTTTCATAAATAGTTATATTAGCATATTAGCATTTTAGCATACTAACATACTAGCATATTAATACGTTAACACAAAAAATGCTCATTCAAAATAAGAAAACAGCGTCTTCGCGAGTAATTTATGTACTCAGAAATTGCGTGGCGATCCAGTAATTTTAAACATCTTAGGATTAAATTTAGTCCTGGATTGCCACAGAAATTTAGAGCACTAAATTTCTTCGCAAAGACATAAAAAACTGTTCTTTAGATATTTTTGACAGTTACCCTTGCAATATGTTAAAACAATAATACCAAAGAAATTTAATTTTAGCACTTCTTATTGTAACCTCAACGAAAAAGGAGCTTAAATGCTGGGAAGAAAAATAAAGAAAGTAATTATAGACTTTGATGGCGTAGTGATTGATTCCAATCTGGCTTTTGCCGAAGAATTCACCACCATTGGCAATAATTTAACTGGAAAGAATGTTTCTATCCAAGATATTTTCAGTAAGTGGGGAGGAAGCATACATTGTCTGCTTCTAATTTTCTATCCAGAAATAAGCGTAGAAGAATACACTAAAGAAAGAGTGCGCTTGGGGTTTCATCTAATTACTCCTCCAATTTTTCCAGGAACATTCAAGGCCCTTAATCAGATTTCGCGACACCGCAAACTTTCGATTCTCACCAACAGAAGAAAGGACACTCTCATGGCAGACATAGGTAAACTAAAAATAAAGCCTAATCTTTTTGAGCGAATTCAAAGCAGAGATGATACTTTTTTTGCCAAGCCTCATCCAAGGGTTTTCGATGATTTCTTGACCGCCTACAGAGCCGATGAGACACTCTATATTGGCGATCATATTATTGATCAGCAAGCCGCTCATGGAGCAGGAGTTCATTTTGTTGGAGTAACCTGCGGAGGAATCAGCACGCGAGAAGATTTTCTTAATGCTGGAGTTTCTAGGAAAATGATTTTAAATTCTCTGGCGGATGTGCCTGCTCGTCTGGGCATTTTTGTTTAAAAAAAATACTATAAGGAAATCAACTAAGCCTGGATCCAAATGGATACCAGGCTTGAATTTTTTAGTTGGAGATGAGGGATTCCTCTTCATCCGTCACTCCGCACGTGACTGCTGTCACAGGCTCCACTCCTCCTTCAGAGCCTGGGTTTTTAAAAAAGCAAAGCCGTTTGCTTTTTAAAAATACCCTTCGAATCCCTCTCTACCTTAAAAAATTAAATTTAAAAGCACTCCCCTCATTTAGGAGTGCTTTTAAATTTAATTTGTTGGAGATGAGGGATTCGAACCCCCGATGACGGGACCAGAACCCGTTGCCTTACCGCTTGGCTAATCTCCAATACTCATTTATGTATTTCACCATTCTTCAACCCATCCAAAGAAAACCTTACTTTAAAAGCTAAGTAACCCCATATGTCCCGATAAAAATCGGGATGCCTTACCGCTTGGCCCGTCTCGCTGAGGCTCGCCGAGGCGGGCTAATCTCCAATACGTTTTTAATCATAACCGAACTATTTAATTTTGAAAAGAGGTTCAAGTAAAAACAAGGTGTCATGCGGAATTTTCTACACGACACCCCTCATTCAAAATCAAGTTTTCACAAGCCAAGCTCCGATGCGCTCCTTGGCCACTGATTCATTTCCAAGATTAAGAAACTTAGCACCATAATGACTCTTCCCCTTAAAAACAATCTTTATGATCAGAGGTTGATACAATATATCCTTTCTTATCATAACCACGGGAAGTTCTATGATTATTTCAGTTCCCACAGGAATATCCATTTCTCCGGCCTTAAATGATAGACCCCCCAAAGAAAGATCGAGAATTGAAACTTGCGTGCCTCTAATATATATTTTTTCCCTATAGCTTTTGCGTTTGCTTTTGCGCCAATCAATCTTAAAAAAAACTTCCCGTTTACATCTATTACACCTCACGGTTATGATGCGTTTATTTTTATGTGCCTCAACTCTGCGATTTATTTTGCAATATAGACACTTGATACAAATTTTCCCATCCTCATCAACAACCAAAGTCTCTATCTCTCCGTCCACAATTTTCAGTTCACCCTTCATCCATTTCACCCTTTTTCATGAAATATATAAAAAATAACTATCCAATATGAAATTAAATTATATTATAAAATAAGAAATTTGCAAATATTTTGATTTTATTTTTTCTAAACGAGAGATTTTTATTTTTAATATTTATTTAACTAAATAAAATGAGGCATTGCATAAAAATATTACGCAATGCCTCCAGGCATCATGCTACCATGAGCCAAAAACCAATCTTCTTCTTTGTTTCCTCGTCCAAGTTAAGGAATTTAGCCCCGCATCTCCCACTCTGAGATACTGAAACGATCTCTATTCGAACAGGAACCTTTAAGTTTTCTATGTTTTTCCTAAAATCTACTGGAAACAATAGCATGAGCTTATCTCCAGCATTGACTCCTATTTTTCTACGAAAGGATAATCCTCCCGTCGATAAATCATCGATTAAAATAGGGATTTCTTTTTCTTGGCTCCTTATCTTTGCCATTTTTCCGTACTCCTTCCTTCTACTACCAAATCTCCTATTGACTTCAAACAGATTTTTTGTTCCACACATAGGACATGTCCATGCTACTTTGCGAATATTTTTACGGATTTTTTGTGGCAATTCTTTATCCTGATAATTACCACACTTCTTACAAATAGGACAGATAATTCCTTTTTCATCAATGTGTAACAATTCCATATCCTTTTTCCTCTTTTTTATTTGAAAAATAAGGTTTTTTATTCAAACAACTATTCTTAACAGTATTTTTAATTATAACATAAAACAATAAAAAAATCAATAGCAAAAACGGACCGAGACATTAAGCTTCGATATTTTAGTTAAAAACTTAGAAATCAACAATTTATCAAAATTTTATATAAATTGCTCAATTTTTATATCATTTTTATCCAAAGTAATATAAGTNNCGACTATATATAATCGCGCGAGAAGCAACTTTATTGGAAATTCTAAGCCAACCCTTACTTTTTCTCTTAATTGCCCGACTAATTCGCTTATCTTTAAAGTCCATCAATTGAATTAATTTATAAAACTGATTGGCCCAAAAACTTATAATAGCATTATTAACTAAAAAATTATCAAACTGATGCCCATGAATAGCTAGATATTTTTTACCCTGATATTTCCACTTATAAACATTATAAACCCGCACATCTGTCAGGCTGGTAAAAAAATTTGTCAGCCCGGCATCATGATTGCCGGCCACCCAAATCACCTTGCATTCTCGGGAAATATCCCCAATTAAAGACAGTAGTTTCCAATCAAATTGGTTTAATTTTCTAAAATTTAAACTTTCAAAAATATCTCCCAAAAGAATTAATTTTTTAAATTTAAAATCTTTTAAAAATTTTATCAAATCTTCACTGCGACTCACCTTTGAACCCAGATGGAAATCAGAAATAATTAGGGTATGTGTTTTATTTTTTATTTTCTGTTGCATTCTTGTAATTGGATTATTTATTATTCAGTTAGCGCATTAACGAGTTAACGAATTTATAGTTAAGATTTAGGATGTATAATTTATGATTTAAGAATTTAAAATTAGCAGAATATTAATATAAATCAAACAACTGATTTCCGATGGTCAATGTTTAATATTATATTGTTTTCATGTTTTAATGTTAATTTGCTTTAATATCAACATGCTAAAACATTTATGCTCTATGTTTCATGTTATTAAAAATAAAAACCAAAATAAAAATAAAGAGCATTATCAACACAATCGTTCCACCGGTGGAGAGGTTCAAATAAAAGGCTAAAAATATCCCGCTTATTATAGAAAGTAACGAAAATAATTCCGCCCAAATAATAGTCCTGAGAAATGTTTTTTTGAGTTGCAAAGCAGTAATAACCGGAATTACAATCAAGGCTGAAATTAATAAAACGCCCACAATGGGAATTGATAATGAAATAACTAAGGAGGTTAAAACAATTAAAATAACATTAATCTTTTGAGTTGAGATGCCACTTACCTTAGCCGCATCCTCATCAAAAGTTGCATACAGAAGTTGTTTAAAAAATATGAATAAAACAATTGCAGTAATAACAGCAAAAATTAAAATCAAATATATGTCTTGAGCGCCTACAGTTACAATGCTTCCAAAAAGATAACTAAATAAATTAGCATTAAATCCTCTAGCTAAACTCAAAATCACCACCGCCAGAGCCAAGCTTCCCGAGAGAAATATTGCCAGGGCTGATTCTCCATNNGCAATTAAAGAATACCTCTTTAAGACTAAAAAAATACCAATTACTGGAGCAATTAGTCCTATGATAATTCCAGCTATCAATCCTCTTAAGATAAAATCGTATTGAAAAATTTCCATAAATTAATGTCTTCTCCGGGCTCTAAGAGCCCTTCTGAATTTGGGCTCTTAGAGCCTTAAGAAATTTAGTATTAATTATGCTTATGATGAGTTATTATTTTTACATCCTCGCCAAACATATTACTTGTCTGACTTTCTTTAATAAATTCCTCGGGAGTAGTATGACAAGTAAGCGTTTGATTAATGCAAACTATATGCATCACTTCCCTAGTTAATCTTTCGATATCATGAGAAACTATAACTAAAGTAATCCCCATCTTTTTATTTAATTCTTGCAGCAACTGATAAAAATCATTTTCACTCTTCTCGTCTATTCCTGTTGTAGGTTCATCCAAAAATATTATCTCTGGCTTACTAGCCAATGCTCTGGCAATAAAAACTCTCTGCATTTGTCCGCCCGAAAGATCGCCAATTAAACTATCCCGATAATCCCACATTTCAACTTCTCGCAAAGATTCCTGAGTTAATTTCCGGTCTTCATCAGTGATTCTTCCTCCTAATTTTTTACCCGAATATCTCCCCATTAACACCACTTCTTCTACAGTTAGAGGGAAATTATTATCAAAATTTGCCATTCTCTGAGAAACATATCCAATTTTATTCCAATCTTTAAAATTTTTTAAATCTTGATTAAAAATTTTTATAGAACCCTCTCTAAATTCAAGCAAACCAAGAATAACTTTTATCAAAGTCGTTTTTCCGCTTCCATTGGGACCCACAAAACCGATATAATCGCCTTTGTGAATTTCTAAATTGATACTCTTTAAGATATCTTTATTTCTATCATAACCAAAAGAAACATCTTTTATTTCAATGATGTTTTTAGTGTGATCAACTTTATTTAATTCATTATTTAATTTATTTGCCATAATTTATATAATTTCTTTCTTGGAATAGTAATATGAATTATTATTTCTTATTGAATAATTAACGCATTAACGAGTTAACGAGTTGCCAAGAAAAAATAAATTCGTTAATCCGCTAACTCGTTAACTAAAAAATATTTAATTGCAATCGAGGGCTATCTTCAAATTCTCCAAATTATTTTTCATTTCAGTCAGATAATTTTTGCCTTGATTCAACTCGTCCTCGCTTAAACCTTCAATAGGATTTAAAACTAAAGTTTGAGCCCCCACTTCCCGAGCAATAGTTTCTGATAATTTTGGACTAACCAAGCTTTCAAAAAATATATATTTAATCTGGTTATCTCTAGCAAATTTAGCCACATCAGCCAATTGTTTGCTAGAAGGTTCCTCATCAGGAGAAAGTCCGGCAATAGAAACCTGGTTCAATCCATAGCCTTGAGCTAAATAACCAAAAGCGTCATGCGAAGTAACAAAGTCTTTCTTTTGGCAACTTTTTAATCCCATTTTATACGCGTTATCCAAATTAATTAATTCGGTTTTTAAAACACTTAAATTAGACTCATAATAAAGCTGATTTTTGGGATCTATTTTAATCAATTCAATCGCTACTCTTTCCGCTATTTTTATTGCTAAAGTTGGACTCAACCAGATGTGAGGATCTTTTCCGTCGCCCAATTCATTAGCTAAACTTAAAATTACCGGACCCCTTACATTCATATTAATTTTATCGCCCCAGATCTCTAACCCGCCACCATTTAAAACCAACAATTTACTTTTTCTAATTTTGGTAATATCTTGAGCAGTTAATTCATAATCATGCGGTTCGGTCCCGGCGGGAGTTAAATTTTGTACATTGATCAAGTCTCCGCCAATTTGAGTAGTTAAAAAATAAAGAGGATAAAAACTGGTCGTAACCATAATTTTATTATCCATGGTGGCTGGCGCATTTCTATTTTTAACCGCCACAAAAATACCCACAAATAACATGAGTACTATTGCAACAATAACAGATATATTTTTAGATTTTTCATTCATATTTTAATAGTAACATTTTTTTAGGTAACGAAAAAGAGGCTCACGTTTACAAAACCGTAGAGACGTCGATTTATCGCG
>DNVQ01000018.1 GCA_003507475.1 Candidatus Moraniibacteriota bacterium
TTTGTCATCCTGTCCGCCAGCTGGCGGATTGATTCAGGATCTATAAATTTAAAATTAAATATTGAATGTTGAATGAATGTTGAAAATTGAATATTGAATATTAAAAAGCGAAGTATTGTACTTCGCTTTTTATAAGTTTTATTTCTTGTCACCATCCTTAGACTCATCTTCTTTCTTTGGTTCTGTCTCTGCATCTTTCACATTATCTTCCTTCGCCTCGTCCGTCTTTGTCTCGCCTGTAGCTTCAGCGGAGGCGGATGGAGTTGGCTGAGCCGCTTTATAAAGTTCTTCTCCGATTTTTTGAGCCTCAGTTGAAAATTCTTCTGTCGCCTTCTTTATATCTTCAGTTGTGGCATCATCTTTTTTCAAAACTTCTTTAAGCGCTTCCATTTTTTCAATCACCGGCTTCTTTTTATCTTCACTAATTTTATCACCTGATTCTTTTAAGGCTTTTTCAGTTGAATAAACTAAGCTCTCGGCAACATTTTTGGCCTCCACTTTTTCTTTACGCTTTTTATCTTCTTCGGCATGAACTTCCGCATCTTTTTTCATTCTTTCGATTTCTTCCTTGCTTACCCCGCTAGAAGCCTCGATACGAATTGATTGCTCTTTGCCAGTAGCCTTATCCTTGGCGCTAACATTTAAAATTCCATTGGCATCGATATCAAAAGTTACTTCAACTTGTGGAATTCCTCTTGGAGCCGGAGCGATACCATCGAGAATAAATCTTCCTAGAGTTTTATTTCCTTCAGCTACTTCTCTTTCTCCTTGAAGCACATGAATTTCCACACTTGGTTGATTATCAGCCGCGGTAGAAAAGATTTGAGACTTTTTAGTTGGCACAGTAGTATTTCTCTCAATCAATGGAGTGGACACTCCTCCCATGGTTTCAATTCCCAAAGTTAATGGAGTAACATCAAGAAGTAACACATCTTTTACATCTCCCGCCAAAACTCCTCCTTGAATAGCAGCTCCCATCGCTACTACTTCATCAGGGTTCACACTAGAGTTTGGTTTCTTGCCAAAGAATTCTTCTACTTTCTTTTGCACCAATGGCATTCTGGTCATTCCTCCCACCATCACGATTTCGTTTATATCTTTAGTTTCAAGTTTAGCATCCTTAAGAGCTTTTCTTACCGGCTCCATAGTTTTAGTTACCAAATCACCCACTAATTCCTCCATCTTGGAACGAGAAATTTTCATCACCAAATGTTTTGGACCGTTGGCGTCAGTAGTGATGAAGGGTTGATTAATTTCGGTTTCTTGAGCTGTAGAAAGTTCAATCTTAGCTTTTTCAGCGGACTCTTTAATTCTTTGCAAAGCTAGATTATCTTTACTCAAATCAATTCCTTCTTGTTTTTTAAATTCTTCAATTATCCAGTTTATCAACACCTGATCAAAATCATCTCCTCCCAAATGAGTATCACCATTGGTAGAAATAACTTCCACAGTGTCATCGCCCACTTCCAAAATACTGATATCAAAAGTTCCACCTCCCAAATCATACACCGCAATCTTTTCATTTTTCTTCTTATCAAATCCGTAAGCCAAAGCAGCCGCAGTCGGTTCGTTAATAATTCTTTTTACTTTTAGTCCGGCGATTTCTCCTGCTTCTTTTGTTTCTTTTCTTTGTGAGTCATCGAAATAAGCCGGCACAGTAATCACTGCCTCCTCTATTTTCTCTCCCAATTTTTCCTCAGCGTCCGCTTTAAGTTTTTGTAAAACCATCGCAGAAATTTCACGAGGAGTATATTCCTTTTCTCCCATTTTTACCATTATTCCCCCATTGGCAGCTTTGGAAATTTTATAGGGCATCAATTTAATATCGTCTTGCACATCTTTGTCATCAAAATTTCTTCCAATAAGTCTCTTGATGGAAAACAAAGTGTTTTCCGGATTAGTTACTGCTTGTCTTTTGGCAAGTAGCCCTACTAATCTTTCTCCATTTTTATTTACTGCAATCATAGAAGGAGTAGTTCGATTTCCTTCTTTATTTTCAATTATCTCCGGCTTACCGCCTTGTACGATAGCCATCGCGCTATTAGTGGTTCCTAGATCAATTCCTAATATTTTACCCATATTAATTTTGAGTTCTTAACTAATTATCTTTTTAGTTAATTAGTTAAAATTTTATTAATTACTTATTTATTAATTATTACTTGATAAATTATCTAAAATAATATAAATTTATTTCATACTGGTTTAAAGTGTTTGATAAGAAGCACCTATGATTACAGAAGAAGTTCTTTGTTTGTCTGTCTGAATCATGCCAGTTTCTGTAGCACCCACCCTCTTGGATAACACGTCTTGAGGGTGGTACTTTTTTATAAAGCATTTATGCTTGACTTTTTGATATAAAAGACTTAATCTTTTAGTAGCTGGCACGTTGAAATCACGCAAGAGTCGAAGCAACGCTTCGATTAATACAACCTCCTAACAACCATCCCATCTCTCAACTCCTCTTGCCCTCAACTGCCAGCTTTCCCTGCTCTTTCTCTCCTCCCTGCCCCCTTAAAGAAATCTTTTCTTCTTGGGGGTTTTTTATTCCACCACTACTCTTGCCGGACGAATTACTTTGTCACCTATTTTATAACCCCTTAAAATTATTCTCTTTATTATATTTTTAAATTTCTTCTTTTCTTCACATTTATCATCTTGACACTCTTCATCGTGACAACAATTACCTGAAACGGCTTCGCAATACTTAGCATCAAAATTATCTCCAATTTTTAAATTAATTTCCTCCACCCCGTTTTCGGCAAGTACATTTTCTAATTGCTTTTGGATATACATTATGCCGGTTACCCAGGGGTTATCTTTCTGATCTTGGGGAATATGAGAGGTGGAAACCTGAAAGTTATCAATCACGGGAATTATTTGCATCACNNAGATATTTTTTAGCCGCTTTGATGGTTTCCATCTTCTCCTCTTCAAATCCATCGCCCGTATTTAATTTATTTATCGCTTCATCAAAACTCAGCCACTCATATCCGCTATGCTCTCGAGGATTTAATTTTATTTCTCCGCCATTATAGTAGGCGATAAACCTCAAAGCTTTTAAACTATCGAACTTATCATGACCTTCTGGATATTCACTGATTTTGATTACCGATCCGATTTCTATGTTAGCTAATCCAAGCTCTTCCTCTATCTCTCTCTTTAGCGAGTTATCCATTGTTTCCCCTTTTTCAATTCCCCCTCCAGGCAAATCATATTTGGCATTGTTAGTCACTTCTTCATCAGCTCTTTTAAGGAGTAAGACTTCACCATCTTTATTCACAACTACAGCCTTAACGGTTAATTGCATCAGCCAGCCTTTTTCAACTTTGATATCTTCTTTTTTATTTTCCTTTTTCATAATTCTTAATTCATAATTCTTAATTCTTAATTCTATGGCACAAAATTTACCAAACCAGCAAAGCGCTTCCACTTACGATTAATACAGTTACACCGGCAGAACCCATCATCTTCTTTATATATTCAATCAACGACTTATTCTTAGCATATTTCATTCTTTTGGGACCAATCAAAGCCAATACTCCTCTTTGTCCATTTTTTAATTTATAGGGCGAAACAATCATTGAACAACTGGAAATTTTACTGACTGGATTTTCCGCTCCAATAAATATTTTAGTCTCTCCTTCTTTTATTTCTTTTACAATCTTATCAAACATTTCATCGATATAATCCATTGTTTCAGTCAGTCGGCAGATTTCATCCAATTTCTGAAATTCTGGCTCACTCAAAAGGTCTCTCATTCCAAAATCATCAAATTCATCTTTATCCAAAATTCCACTAATAGCCAAATTACCTGTCAGTCCAGAAAGAAGTTTGGCGCTAGTTCGAGAAAGTCGCATATTTTTAGCCTTAAGCTTTAGCAGTTCCTCTTGCAATTTCAGTTGCTCTTTCTTACTTAACTCTCTATCTTTCATTATCTCTTCTACAAAGTAACGATAACCCTTATCAGTTGGGATTCTACCGGCGCTAATATG
>DNVQ01000017.1 GCA_003507475.1 Candidatus Moraniibacteriota bacterium
AAATAGTTTTTCCAATAACTGCTTTGGGCGTTTGCTTTTGGCGCCAATAAAAAAACCAGGACGAAAAACCCTAGCACAAATATTCTTTTTATTTTTAAATTATCTCTTAAGCCCCCCCCCAGATGTTTTTGAGATTATTTTTTTTCATATTTATTTTTTCTAACCCCTCCCTACCCTCCCCTTCAAAGGGGAGGAGGAGATGCGGGTTGTTTTTATTTTATAAAGTTAGTTAAATGTAGCTTAATTAACATGGAAAATTAGGTGTGCAAAAATATTGGTTCTTTTAAAGGCTCAACCTTAAAAGCCCCCAAGGTTGAGCCTTTGAATTTGGAAAATTATTTTTTCATTTCTCCAAATCCAATTATTTTAAGTTCCTTATCTTTGGGGTCAATCATAATGAGTTTATTTATAATCTTAAAGATAGTATCAAAATTGGATTTATTTTCTTTTTCCATTTTTTCAATTTTATCGCGTAACTCTTTATGAGTAGACAAAAGTTTTCGCATTCTCGTAAACGTTCGCATGATTTGAATGTTAACTTGAATAGCCCTATTACTATTAAGTACACTAGAGAGCATGGCTACGCCTTGCTCGGTAAAAACAGATAAAGGTTTTCTTAATCCCATTTTATCGCTATTGGAAGTCACAATTTGTGACTTCCAATTTAGCATCTCTTCTTGGCTAAGCTTAAACATAAAATCCTCTGGAAATCTTTTTATATTTCTCTTAACTGCTTGATTAAGCACCTTTGTCTCTACATCATAAAGCACAGCCAAATCGCGGTCAAAAATAACCTTCTCCCCACGGATAAGATAAATTTTCCCAATTATTCTTTCATCTGGAATAATAGCTATTGATTTTTTGTTTTTAGTTGAAGATAATTTCATTTTTATAAAGTTAGTTAAATGTAGCTTAATTTTAACATGGAAAATTAGATGTGCAAATAGAGATGAGACTCCCCATTTGTCTTCGCGAACGATAGGTCGAGCGACGGAATTCATTGCATCTCAAATGTAGAGACGAGGCAGTGCCAGCTTCACTGAGCTCAAGCGAGGCGAGCCTCGTTTCTACGATGTAAATCTGAGACGCGATAAATCGACGTCTCTACATTTATTTAGCGAGTTCTCTTTTTTCTCACACTTTCAAAAATATAAACTGCCAACGTCGTAAGACCCACTACTAGCCAATCTTGCCAAACAATCGGACTTAGGCGCAAATATTTTTGGAAAAAAGGAAGATACAAAAAAGCCAATAAAATTCCAAAAGAAATAAATATTGAACCGATTGCAAATTTATTTTTGAAAAATCCCAATTCAAAAGGAGTCAATTTTTCACTTCGAGATTGCAAAAGATTAGCCATTTGGCTCATGGCCAAAACTGCATAAGTAACAGCTGTGGATTGGATATATAGCAAACTATTTTCATCAAAAGCCTCTCCCCATTTCCAGCCTCCGCGCATCATCGACCAAATAAAAGCAGAAATAGCGCCTACAGCCATAATGATTCCCAGATACATTATGCGGCGAAACCTCCTCCAGGTCATTATCGAGCCACTAGAATTTTTGATTTTTTTATTCATTCCTTTTTCAGCTGGCTCCAAGCTTAAAGAAAAGGAGGGCAACACATCAGTCGCCAAATCAATAGATAAAATTTGAACCGCAATAATAGGAGAAGGAATTTGCAAAATTACTCCAAATATTATCGTCAATAATTCACTGGCGTTAGAAGTAAAAACATAATGAACAAACTTTTTTAAATTTCCATAAATCGTTCGCCCCTCCCTTATTCCTCGCACGATGGAAGTAAAATTATCATCCAATAAAATCATATCCGAAGCCTCTTTGGAAACATCAGTTCCAACTATCCCCATAGCAATTCCCACATCCGCCTTTTTTAAAGCTGGCGCATCATTCACGCCATCTCCCGTCATGGCAATTATCTCATTGTTTTTCTTTAAAATTGTGGCAATTCTAAGTTTTTGTTCTGGGGCAATGCGGGCAAAAACAATATCTTTTTTAATAATTTTTTTATAAATCTCATCATCACTTAACTCATTCAACCTCTTTCCATTAATTACCTCGTATTCCTCTTCATCTCTAATTAAATTGATTTTTTTAGCAATAGCACTAGCGGTAATTTCATAATCCCCCGTAATCATCACGACTTTAATGCCCAATTGTTTACATTCTTCTATAGCTAGAGCCACATCAGCGCGCGGAGGGTCAATCATAGCCATCATTCCCACCCACGTCAGACTCTTCTCAGCTTCCTCTAAATATTTATCCTCACTTACATCTTCTAAATTGCGGTAAGCAAAAGCCAGCACGCGCAAAGCTTGGGCTGACATATCATTGTACATACTTTTAATTTTATTTTTATCCTCTTGGGCAAAAGGTAAAATTTCATCATCAACTTTTATAAAATCACACAAATCAATCATCACATCAGGCGAGCCCTTTACCATTGATAAAGTTTGAGCATTTTTATAAACCACACTCATTCTCATTCTATCTGAAGAAAAAGGATTTTCTGTAATTTTAGTTTCACCAATTTCATAATAATTTTCCTTGGGATTGAATTTTTCTCCCGCTACAATAATTGCGCCTTCAGTCGGATCACCCACTACTGTTCGCACACCTTCTTTAATAACTAAACTAGCATCATTACAAAGAGTCCCGATGCGAAAAAGTAATTCTAAATTTTTTATGCTCGAGGGATTAACTACTTTATTGTCTAACGAAAAATGTCCCTCTGAAGAATACCCCACTCCGCTTACATCTACAGATTGATTGTTTATCACTAAATTAGTAACAGTTAATTCATTTTTGGTAATTGTTCCCGTTTTATCACTGCAAATTATCGAAACTGAACCAAGGGTTTCCACTGCGTTTAATTTCTTAGCCAAGACGTTATGCCTCAGAAGTCTCTTCATGCCTAAAGAAAGAGCCACTGAAATAGCAGCAGGTAAACCTTCTGGCACCACTGAAACGGATAGCGCTAGAGCGAAAATAAAATTATGATAAAGAGACATTCCCAAGTAATGCCCCACAATCATTATTGCCAAACCTATTAGCAGGGCAAAAATAGTAACTAGTCTCCCCAAAAGACGCATCTGCTTTTGCATTGGAGTCATGGTTTCTTGCATCTCTCCGGTCAGATGGGCAATTTTTCCTAATTGAGTATTTGCTCCAGTTCCGGTAACGATAAATTTCCCCTCTCCGCGAATAACAGTCTCACCCATAAAAAGCATATTATCAATATCTGCAAGGGGAATATTTTTGCCTTCTAAGATTTTAGCTGATTTACTTTCCGGAGCAGATTCCCCGGTGAAGATAAAACTGTTTACCTTAAAATCATAACTCTCTACGATATATCCATCGGCCGGCACCCTATCGCCTGCCACCACAAAAACCACATCTCCCGGTACGATAAGTCGAGCATCTACTTCTTGCTTTTTGCCATCGCGAATAACCTGAGTTTGATCGGTAGTTAATTTCTTTATGCTATCTAAAATTTTCTCCGCTTTAAATTCCTGGAGAAATCCAATAATTGAATTTATGCCAACAATAATTAAAATAATAATCACATCTCGATACTCTCCAAAAACAAAAGCCAATCCAGCGGCTACCAATAAGATCCAGACCAATGCATCATTAAACTGATTAAGCGCTAACTTAAACCAACGCCAGTTTTGTTTTTTATTGAGTTGATTTTTGCCATATTCTCCAAGCCGTTCCTTAATTTCATTTTTAGATAATCCACTCAAGCAAGATGTTTTAAATTTATTTTCAATTTCTTTTAAGGAAAAAGTATAATACTCTCGACTACTCATAATTTTTTAAAATAATTAGCATCATATTTTCATTATATACGATGTTAACTTTAAAAACTATGCCCCTATAATTAGCACTCACTTTTTTCCAAAGATAAAATAAAATATAGTCTTCTGTCTTTGCGAGTTGGTACTCCGACGTGGCAATCCAGAATTACATTTTTCCTAGACTCCTGCCCGCCAGTGCCAGGCTATGGCAGGCGGGGCCACGCAATTTTTGAGTACAAAAATTACTCGCAGAGACGGAGAAAAATAATTACAGTATCCAGTTAAAAATGTAACCGATTAAAATCATCCCCGAGGCTGTAACTCCAAAAAAAGCTACCAATAATTTTAATTTAATTACTTTTTTTAAAATCAAAGCCTCCGGCAAAGAAAGTCCCACAATCGCCATCATAAAAGCCAAAGCTGTTCCAATGGGAATACCTTTATCAATTAAAGATTCAATAATCGGGATTACTCCACTGGCATTAGAATAAAACGGCACCGCTAAAATTACTGCCACAGGCACAGCCAAGGGATTACTTTTGGTTATATATTTTTCAAAAAATCCTTCTGGTATATAGCCATGAATCATTGCCCCCAGCGCCACTCCAGCCAAAACATAAGGCATAATTTTTTTAGAAATACCCCAAGCTTCTTTTGAAACTGTTTTTAAAACTCCAACAGAAAATTTATTTTTTTTATTTTCAACATTCACGCCACCACGTGTTTCAAATTTCCAGACGAACTCCTCCACATATTTTTCCATTTTTAATTTTCCCAAAACCCAGCCGCCCAGCATTCCAATTAAAATTCCTGCACCTAGATAAAATAAAGTAATTTTCCAGCCGAATAGCCCGATAAACATCGCCACTGCAATTTCATTAACCAGCGGAGAAGTGATTAAAAATGCAAAGGTTACTCCCAAGGGAATGCCCGCTTTTAAAAATCCTACAAAAAGCGGAATCGATGAACAAGAACAAAAGGGCGTGATGGCTCCAAAGATTGTCGCCATAAAATAATCCAAGCCGAAAAATTTATGGCTAACCAAAAAATCTCTCAATTTTTCAATCGGCAGATAATAACGCAAAACACTCATAAAAAATGTAATCATCAAGAGAAGAAAAATTATTTTAACACTATCATAAACAAAAAAGTTAATCGCTTCTCCCAAGCGACTCTGCGGATATAAATTTAAAATTGCATAGACTAGCCAATCGGAAAATTGTTGTATCATAGATTTATGAGATATTTAATAAGATATTGTAAATAATAAATTCCAGTTAGTAGAAAAACAGTTGCCACACCATAGCGCATTATTTTTTCTATTTTTCCAAGGGCATTATAAATCTTGCTTATTTTACCCACGCTAAAAGCCAAAAGAAAAGAAAAAATAATCACTGGTAATCCCGTTCCCAAAGCAAATATCGGAGGCAACAATAAACTCTCATTTGAATTAAAAATCATTGGAACAAGCACTCCAAAAAACAATACTCCACTATAAGGACAAAAAGCTAAAGCAAACAACATTCCCAATATCAATGCCCCCACATATCCCTTACTCGCCAGCCAGCTTTTTAGTTGTTCTACTTTTTGATTATTGCCGCCAAAATTAATCTTAATCACTCCAAACATAATAAGACCAATAAGGATAAGAATTATGCCCAAAACTTTATCACCCCAACCTTGAAAAATTTTAGCAATCTCAAATGAGGAAAAACCGAAATAAATTAAAATAGCCAAAAATGTATAGCTGATAGCCCTCCCTAATGTATATACTAAGCCACTCATAAGCGTATGCTTGGCGGTTTTTATTTCCTTGGAGATATAAGCGATGGCAGTAATATTGGTCGCCAAAGGACAAGGACTGATAGATGTCATGATTCCCAAAGCAAAAGCTGAGACTAAAGGAATGTTATATTGGTCAATTAAAACATTAAGAAATTCCATTTATTTTTTGCTCAAAAAAATTGATAATATCTGCTTCTTTTGTATAACATTTATCCCCCACTCGCAGAAATGGCACGGCAAATGATTCCTCATTAAGATTGCAAAACATCGCATCCTCCGCCATCTGCTGGGCATCATTTTCATTTTTACTGATATTTTTTTCTCCAAAACTGATCTTATTTTTCAAATCTTTTTCTTGAAAATATTTTTCAAGACTAGCACATTCTAAACAATTATCGCCAGAATAGAAAATAATATCTTCTGCTTGAACTTTCGTTTGATCTTGAGCAGAGACTTCATTACCAATTAGTTTCTTTAATTTTTCAGACAAATATTTTGAAAAAGCCTGCTCGTTGGAAACCAGCCTCCAGACTTGCGTATCTTCTTTAATATTATCGTTGCCATCTATAATTGTATTGGTAAAAAGGGATGTGCCCGAAGCTTTGAATTTATTGGCCACTTCTTTATTCTCCGGCAAATCCACGTTTATTTCTCTAAATTCAATTTTTCCAGATTTCAATTCAGAAGAAAAATTTTGCTCTAACATTTTTTTCGTATATTCTCCAGCTGTGATGCAAGAATAGCAACGGTTAGTGCTATGAAATAAAAATACCTGAATTTTTTCAGCCGGCTCTACTTCTTGAATTTCAATTGTATTACTTTTAATATTTTGGACACCGATATTTTCTGATTCAGATTTTTTATTGGAATCAAAAATTGACCATATCAAAATCCCGATAAAAATAAAAGCTCCTCCGTAAAGTGCGTATGTTCCTATTTTTTTCATAATTATTTTTTATTTTTAATTTATGTATTTAACAGCTTCCTCCGCAAGAGCAAGAACAGCATCCACTCTTTTTATCCAGGGAAGCCGAATTATTAGAACCGCTATTTTTTAATATTTC
>DNVQ01000002.1 GCA_003507475.1 Candidatus Moraniibacteriota bacterium
TAATCATATTTATTTTTAATTTAACTTTTATTCGAAAGACAAATCATAAATTTAGCAAAAAAATTAATGCTCGCGATTTGATAAAAAAGGTGATTAAGCGGAAAAATATAATGAGAATTTTTTATGTTTCATTTACGTTGGAATTTTTTTATGCNNAGTAAAGATATTATGGTTTGGGCGATGATACTTTTCTTGGGTAGACTTGGGGCAGCATTAGTTGAGATACTTAGAGAGTCTTATTTCTTCAAAAGAATAGATGGTAATGATGTTGATATTATTGATTTTTTTAATACTTCTCGCCCGATTGCCTATATAGTCGCCACTGCTATTTCAAGTATTTTGTTACTATTTTCTTCAACTGCTTCAGTTTTCTTAGTATTGGCTCTGGTTTGTTTTTCGGCTATTTATCCTACTTTTAAATTGGCTGATAATAAATCAGAAAAAGAATTAAGTTCTAAAAAGGTATTTTTGGAGGCGTAAATTTTTAAAGGCTCAACTGCGGAAGCATTTAGGGTTGAGCCTTTTAATTTTTTATTACTATGCGATTGCTAATATAAAACTTATAAAACATATTGCCATTATGATGTAGTACTCCGTTGTGGCAGGCTGTTTTAATTTGTGATTTATCGATAGGAGATTGTCGCAAAATTATGAATATATAATTTTCGCAATGATGGAGAGCTGGATCGCCACGGAAATATTGAGTGCAATATTTCCTCGCGAAGACGGATAAGATAAACTGTAGAGACGCCGATTTATCGCGTCTTTTTTGAACAAGACAACGCCTTCCCTGCAGGATAAAAATAGAAATAGGATAAAAAATAAGACGCGATGAATCGCGTCTCTACGTTTTTGCGAATAAAATTTCCAAGGCTCAACCTTAAACGCCCCCAAGGTTGAGCCTTGGGAATTTTAGAGTATTTCAGAAATTATTTGGTTAGTTAGGGAAGTGACTTTATTTAATTCATCTGAGGTGAAATTGTCCAAAACGAATTGCTCACCGGGAGTTTGACGAGAAGCGCGGCCGGATTCTTTTTCTACGCCAATCTTAACTCTTTTTATGTTTTGAGTGCCGACATGATCAATTATGCTTTGCACGCCATTATGCCCGTGAGCAGAAGAATCGGTAGATATTTTGTATTTTCCCACCAAAATATCAAGATCATCATTAATAATAATCAGGTTCTGAGAAGATAATTTATAAAAATCAAGAATAGCGCGGATTGATTCTCCCGAGTTATTCATAAAAGTTTGCGGTTTGACTAAAATTATTTTTTCTTGATTGCTAGCAGAAAATAATTTGCTCAATAAACTCGAGGTATTGTTTTTTGGAGCAATATTTTTTTCTGAGACAAGGGCATTAAATTTTTTATTAAATTCAAAATGAGGAAACTCAAGTTTTTTTTGAATTTCATCCAAAATTATAAAACCTACGTTATGCCGGGTTTTTGCGTATTTTTCACCTGGATTACCAAGGCCGATGATTAATTTCATGTGCAATATGTTAGTGGATTAGGTTAGTAGTATTTTAGCATTAATGGGATGAATTATGAAGTAGGAATTATGAATAAAAATTTTCAATACTCAATACTCAATTTCCATTCAATATTCAATAAGATAAAAAATAACCAAGCAACAACTTAACAATAAAACAATTTGCTCTAAATTCTTAATTCATAATTCTTCATCCTTAATTCGTTCTACCCACTTCCTGATTAGCTTCGGATTTTTGCAAGTCTTCAATGGAGTCTTCATCATAATGATAAATATTGTTTAGATCCTCGCTCAAAATTATCAAGATATCATATTTTAAAATGTCCTCTTTTAGCTCAATAGCCAAAGAAGATATGTCATTATTAAGAGTGGCTGGTGTTTTTTTGATAAGCTCATCCAATGAAAAAGGTTTTTTGCCAGAAGAAAGATCAAAAATATTGGTAGTGGCGGAAGAAAAATCGGTAGTTAGATGCAGTTTCTCAATATTTTCAAATTTTAAATTCTTTTTCAAAAGCTTCTCCACTTTAACATAGGTGCTGTAATCTCCCGTGTTATCGATTATCGCAATCGAAGGGTTTTCATTTTTTATTTCTTCTTTTCTCTTTTCAATTATTTTTAAATCAAAAATATTTTTGGCTAAATCTTGAATCTCTGCATAATTTCCGATGCGAGGTACCAAAATAAAAGCCCTGGTATTTTCATAAAAAATATGAGAAACCTTAAGTAGGCTGTCTTCTTTCCAGGCGTCTACTACGGCGTTATTGATGTTTTGTGTATCTAAATTTTTAGTTAATTTTATAAAACTATTAATTTCATCCAATGTTATATCGGTTTTTATATTTTCTCCTAACGTATCCAGTAGTTTGCTAATCGTAAAAGGGTTTAAAAATGTTTTAGTGGAAAAAACTTTATTTTTTGCAGCTTGAATAACTTGTTGTTGTCTCTTGGCTCTTCCAAAATCCCCTTCGGGATCATTGTGGCGTTCCCGTGCATATTTAAGAGCAGTTGCTCCATCTAATTTATGAAACCCTTTTTTGAGTTCAAAGGTTTCATAGCTGTAATTTGGCCCTGGATAAGCCGGATCATAAATATCTCTTTGCACTTCTACATTAATACCGCCGATGTCATCGATAAATTTTTCAAAGCCGGCAAAATTAACAATTAAATAGTAATTGAGGGAAAGATTGGTTATGCTTTCAATAGTTTTTTTAAGGGGTGCGACATCTTGTCTATTGTTCAATCCGTATTTGTAAAGAGAATTAATTTTGGCGCTGTAGCTGGCATCAGGGACGGAGGCGTACAAATCTCTGGGTAATGAAAGGAGCGCAATTTTTTTATTTTTAGTATCGATACTGGCAATCATGATAGTGTCGGTTAAATCTCCACCTGGCTTTCCTTTGCCGGCAATTCCCAAAAGAAGAATGTTGATTCTTTCGGAGTTCTCTCCCTTGAGTGGGATTCTTTCGTCACTGGTTAGACTGGAAATATCGGCCAGGGTTTTTAAAATAGGGATTTCTTGGGCGGAGTTCCCATTAGTGTTTATTTCTTTATTTAAGATATTTATTTTATAAACAAAAAATATCCCTACAAATAAAAGAACTATTAAGCTGAGGGAGAACGTAAGTAATAATAATTTTTTAATTAGCTTAAAAAGAGAAAATTCAACCTTATTTCTTTTATGGTTTTTTTTCACAAAAAGATTTTTAGAAACGTTTTTTCCTCTGTAAGTGCTTGGAGAGGTTAATTTGTCCTGAGGGCGCATCGGTTTTTCGGGTAAAGCAGGGAGGGTGTTTTTTTGCGAATTGGGACGAATAGGAATATTTTTCGTGATTACTTTTTTTCTTAAGCTATCCATAGAAGATGGGATTTTTCGTTTGAAATAAGGTTATTTTTTATAACTTGATTTTAGAACTTTAGCATATTAGCATTTTAACATATTAGCAAGGAAACAAAAAACATTAAAGCATAAAACATTCAAAGTCATCGAGTCAAAAGTCATCAGTCATCAAGACTAATATAAAATATATTTCGATGACCGATTGCTGATGACGGATGACCCGTTGTGATATTATATTACATGTTCCATGCAAATATGTTATGATGAAGAAAATAAATATTATTTTTTATCTATGAATTGGATTTCAGTATCCTTGATTGCTTATTTGCTTTTGTCTTTTTGTTTCATCTTAGACAAAATTCTACTTAAAAAAAATATTCCCAAACCATCTGTTTACGCTTTCTATATGGCTCTTTTGAGTGCAGGCGCTTTGTTTTTGATTCCTTTTGGCGTTAAGTGGGTAAATTTTAGTTTTTCTTTGCGTTCAATAATTTTTGGAATGATTTTTATTTGGGCCTTGGTATATTTTTACAAAGCGGTAAAGAAAAATCAAATTTCCAAAGTGGCTCCCTTGGTGGGAACAATTACGCAGCTTACTGCCTTTTTTATTGCCGTTTTATTTCTTCATAAAGAAATTGGCAGCTTGAATTATTTGGGATTATTTTTTTTGATAGCGGGAGGATTTTTGGTTTCTTTTGATCTGCCTTTAAATTATAAAAGTTTGACTCGAGGCTTAGCTTTTTCGGCCGAAAGTGGAATTTTATTTGCTATTTCTTACAGTGGATTTGATTATATTTATCAAGAGTTTAGGCTCATTTATGGCGATCAGGGAGTTTTTATAAATGGATTTTTTTGGACCAGAATAGGGTTAGTGATGGGGGGAATTTCTTTGCTTGTGGTGGGCACTTATAGGGAAGAGATAAAAAATTCAATTTTTGGCAAACACAAGAAGCATCGTAAAAATAGAAGTCTAAAGACAATTGCTTTGTTTTTCTTAAATAAAATATTTGGCGGAACATCTTCAATTTTAACTAATCAAGCTATTGTGATGGGTGGGGCGGTGTTTGTGCAATCAATTAGTAGTGTGCAGTTTGCCTTTGTTTTGATTTTGGCGACATTGATGTCAATAAGGCATCCGGATATTTTTGGAGAAAAATTGTATTTTTGGGATTGGGCGCAAAAAATAGGAGCTATCGTTTTGATTGCAGGGGGGATTTTTTTGGTAAGTTTTTAAAGTGGGAGAATGAATTAAGAATCATGAATTAAGAATTGAAACTTATTTTTGTTTTGAGAATTTATAAAATAGTCGTAAGACTTGTGACGCTCTTAAGGTTTATAAAATAACCAATAAGTATTTTATTCATAATTCTTAATTCATATTTCATAATTCAACTTATTAATGTTAAAATGTTAAAGTGCTAATATGCTAAAATGCTAATGTAATAATGTACTAAATTATGATTAAAAAAATATTAAAAATAATCTTGTTTGTTTTTTTGGGATTAGTGGGGTTGGTTTTGTTTGTTTTTATTGTAATAAATTTTCCGGTAAAAAATAAATTTGATCAAGTTGATTTGGGGGTAACTTTCTCTCACAGATATTCAGGTGATATCGGTTTGGATTGGAAGGCTAATTACATTGCTATGCTGGATGATTTGAAGGTGAGAAAAATTAGAGTTCCAGTTTATTGGGATTTAGTAGAGACCGAAAAAAATAAATATGATTTTGCCGATGTCGATTGGCAGTTGGAAGAGGCGAGAAAAAGAGACGCGGAAATTATTTTAACTATTGGACAGAAAGTGCCCCGTTGGCCGGAATGTTTCGTGCCAAAGTGGGTGGCAGATGATCAAGAACGAAAGGGGGAATTAATCGAGTTTCTCAAAATAGTGGTAAAAAGATATGAGAATAATTCGGAAGTTAAATATTGGCAGGTGGAAAACGAGCCATTTTTGAAATTTGGAATTTGTCCTGAATTAGATGTGGATTTATTGGATAGGGAAATAAAAACAGTCAGACAAATGGATAAAAATCGAGATATTATCGTGACCGATAGTGGTGAGCTGAGCACCTGGATGCCGGCAGCCAAGCGCGCGGATGTTTTTGGTACAACGATGTATCGCAATGTTTACAAGGACGGTTGGGGTTATTATGTTTATCCGGTTGGTCCAAGGTTTTTCTTAATTAAAAAATGGCTTATCGAAAAATTCGCCAATCAAGAAAACGCGATTGTAATTGAGCTTCAGGGCGAGCCCTGGATAAAAGGTTGGACAACTAATCAGCCAGTGGAGGAACAATTTAAATCAATGACTGAAGCAAAGCTGTTAGCCAATATTGAATATGCTCAAAAATCAGGATTTGATACGATTTATATTTGGGGTGTGGAATGGTGGTATTGGTTAAAAGACAAGCAAAATATTCCAGCACTTTGGGATACAGCAAGGGAATCATTTGCGAAAAATTATGCAGAGAAAACGCCAGCAGAAGAAAAAAATAATCCAGCAGTCGAAAAGATTTCTCAAAATATTATAAGCGTGGCAGAGAGCCAAGAAACAAGAGGAACAGTACTGGAGGAAACCAATATTGAGGTACCTTTTATTTCTCAAGCTCCATTGGGAGTATGGGACGAGCGGCACGAAGATGCTTGTGAGGAGGCATCACTGATTATGGTAAAATATTATTTAGACAATAAAGAGTTAACTAAAGAACTGGGAGAAAAGGAGATTCAAAAAATAATAGATTTTCAAATTGAAAAATATGGAGATTTCAAAGATACAGATGCAAAAGAAACGGTGCAGTTGGCCAAAGACCTTTATGGAATCGAGAATCTAAAGGTAGTCTATGATTTTAGTAAGGAAGATATTAAAAAATATCTTTCCAAAGGAAAACCGATTATAATTCCAGCTGCTGGAAGAAATTTGGGAAATCCTTATTTTACTCCGCCTGGACCGCTTTACCATAATCTGGTATTAACCGGTTTTACTAAAGATGATAAAATTATTACCAATGATCCGGGAACCAGAAGAGGTGCAGGTTATAAATATGATTTAGATGTATTATATGAAGCTATTCATGATTTTCCTGGTAGCAAGGACGAGATAGAAAAAGGAAAAAGGGCTATAATTATAATAGAATAAATTTTATTATAATGATTATAATAATTGAGTGAGAATTCGAATTATATTTTGACATAGCATTGAATCACAAGATTCCCGATAAGTGAATTTCTAAAGCTCCTTGCGTCGCTAAGAAATTCTACTTCCGAGAATGACAAGTTTTTCGATATTGTCATCCTCGCGAATGCGGGGATCTCGGGTTTTTGGGACAAGACAAGGGTATTGTGAAATAATTTGAGTGGTATATAAATAAAATTAATAATAAATCCTAGTTAAATAGTGCAGAGTACTGTAATTTAATGGGGTAAATAAAAAGTATGAAATGTGATTGTAAAAAATGCGATAAGGGGCCAGGGCATTTATTGATGATGTTATCTGTCATAACTCTTGTTTTATCTGCTGTAGTCTCTCTTTTTAAGGTGGAGTTATATTTAGCAGGAACGCAATGGATGTTAGTGTCCATTCTTTTGGCTATTTATGCCAGTATATTTTTTTTGACCAACAAAGAGTGTGAAAATGTTGGAAAATAAAATCGTTTTTTTGAAAGAAAACAAAAAACTTGCCATTTGTGGGGCAAGTTTTTTTGTTTGTACTTAGTTTCTAGGGCTTGACAAAAAATTTACCAAATCCCATATTACTTGACAAAATGCCAATTTTTTGGTAAGGTAGCTTATTAATTAAAAGTTAATAATTATAGGTTAAGTTTATGATGAATCGAGAAGTAATGGAATTATTAAGATTAATAAGAAATAGAAGCGGAATCATTGTATTGGTTGGGCTAATATGCGCCTTGATTTCATTTTATGCTTTTATTTTTACGCAAAAAAGATATGAAACTAAGACTGATTTTTTGATTGTGCAAGACCAAATGGGAACTCAGGATTTTTATTCTTTATCCAAATCAGCCGAATATTTGGGTGGAGTTTTGAGTGAATCAGTTTACAGTAGTGTTTTTATTGATGAATTAAAAAAGACAGGTAAGGTGGATAGTTCTTACTTCCCTATCGACGAAAGGGATTTAATGAAGAAATGGAAAAAAGCAGTCGAGATAGAAAGGAGTCCAAACCTAGGAATTTTAAAGATTAGGGTTTATGATAATAGTAAGAACGTGGCCATCGGAATTTCTCAGGGAATTTCGGATATCATGGTAACCAAGAACTATCTTTTTAGAGGCAAGGTTAATTTAGATGTAAGAGTCTTGTCTGGTCCTTTAACAGAAAAAAATCCAAGTGTGGGGAAAATATTATTGGTGATAGTGGGTGGATTTTTAGTGGGGGTAATAATTAAAATTATGCACCTTTACTATTCTTTTATTAATATGCTAGCTAGAAGGGCTGAGCAAGAAGAATATATAAACAGCTCAAGAGAAATAAGATAAATTGAAATAATTTTGTGAGTTGAATTTATTTTTCTCTAATTATTAATAACCAGGAAACTAAATTCAACTCACGAAAGTGAGTTTAGCAACTTGACAATAGAATAGTATTTAAATTCTGATTGATTCATATAAGACTTTCTAACATTCGACGAGGAGATTGATATGGGTAAAAATAAGCCGTGGTTGTATTTGGTACTCATCCCCATCTTATTTTTGGTAGGATGTGCCAATCCGAAAAATCAGGTTTCTAAACTTGGTTTTGAAGAATCCGAAGAGGGAATTTCTATACCACATCCGGTGGAGTTAGAGAAAAATGGAGAACAATATGTAACTATATTTCCCATAATTCTTGACCCGGGCTTGTGGGGCGTAGAAGGATTCTCCCACAAAGATCTGGACGTAGGAATATTCCCTGTGGTAACAGATGGTAAGCTTAAGGGCTATGCTTTCATTACTGAGGCCAACCTGTGGAATGACCAGGTGATGCACGCTTTTGTTGTCGGCAGAAAAAATGATATCAGTAAAATCGCTTATCTCAGTCGAGATGGGCATTTTATGTACGATATCACTGGAGATGAATTTGAGTTTGATGCTGAGAAATTTGAAAAAGACTCAAATTACAAATCAAAAGTTCTGCTGGCAGCCGGGATGAACATTCAGGAGATTGAAAAATTCTGGAGAAGTTATTCTGAAAAAAGAGGGATAGAGATTCCTGCCGATTTCCAGTTTGTAGAGGAAATTAGGGTTGGTTCTCCGCGTTGGGAAAAGTTTAAGGCAGACTTGGCAACAAGACTGTCAGAAAACTACAAAATGCCTGACGGGCAAATTCGCCAGGGATATATGCCACTCAATGATTTTCGCAAGGAAGCAACAAAAAATTACGGCACTACCGGTTCGCAAAGATTCGGTAGGGCAGCGGTAATTCCGGCCACTATTGAACCAATATCATTATCCGTTGGAACGGTTGGCTCAATGCTTAATGGATTGATTGCTGCTAGCAACGGTCCGATGGGAGGTTTCTATTCTTTGGCAGAATGCCGGCGTGGCGATCTTAAACCGCGCTTTCGTCAGATGTCAAAGATTGCCAAAACGTTGCTTGTTGCCAGAGATCAACAAATTTATCAATTGCAACAGCAAATCATTCAACTGGGAGGTAGGCCATGAGAAGAGGACTATGGTGGTTTGTAAATTTGCTTGTGGCAATGCTCCTAGCGGGCACTGCCATGGCAGAGGAAACGTATAGCTACAAATTCAAAGATAAAGATACTCTTTGGTCTGTGGCTCGGAATAAAAATACGACAGTAGGAAAAATAAAGGAACTTAATCCCGAACTTAAGGGATTTGAGAAAGAAAAATATCGCAATATGCCGATAGGTTTGGAGATTAAGCTTCCTATTAAGAAGAGTGTTTCGTCGAAGCCGGATGTTGCCACTACACCGAAAGTCAAAGAGAAAAAAGGCGATGAAACAATCGTCGAGACTGGAGATAGAAAGGTTGAGACCAAAAAACCTGTCAGCGTAAAAGCTGGGGCAGAAAAGGTCAAAACCAAAAAATCCGAGGTCAGCCCAAAGTACGTTACTGTACAAAAAGATTGGGGTGATCCGGGCGGAGATAAGTACAAAGGAATTATATCTCAAGACCTGCCAATCCTCGGCTATAGCATTGAAGATCAAAAAAGTTTGTTGGTCTCAATTCGCAGTAAAGATTCTGTTTGGGCGATTATTAATCCAGAATTCAGAGGCGGATTGGTGGTTGATGCAAACGGCAACGTATATAAGATGGTTAAGATGCTTGCCGGCGGAGGAGATGGTCGACCTGTTAAAATTTTGACTGGAAGAAGTGGGGATCAGGTTTTTCTGAATAATAAGAAAAATCTGGCGCAAAGTGAGGCGGGAAGAATTTTTTCCTCAGGAAACAATTTTTTCCTCTTGCCTTATAAGTGCAATAACCCTACTCTGATAGTAAAAATAGGTGGTCCGCCTGTGATAACCCCGCCAAGCGCAAAAGAGCCACCGAAAGCTAGTCCGCCAATTACGAAGGTTATTCCGCCCGTGGCCAAAGCTCCTCCTGCTGAGAATCCTTGTTTGGATAACTGGGATTGGTATTTGGGAGGAGGACTTTACAACAGTCGGGTCAATGGCAGGGATAATAACGGAGGATATGGCTGGACCAAGTTTCGAGCGCGTCCCTGCCCACTCTGGTTTACTCCAGAGGAAAACGTCTTGGGAATCAAGAATGTTGGTCTGGGGTTTGTGGTATTTCTGGCGGGCGGTGATGGAATTGCAGCCAAGTACTACGATTACAACTGGCATGAAGTCGCCGGTGGCGCTACGGCCAAGGTTTACGCCAAACATTCCGATTATGATTTTGATTTGATGATCGGTCGGTTGTGGAACGAGGGAAGTTGGCGAGACAATAAGGATAGGGAACAGGTTGATGATTTTTTCCTCGTATCTGTTCATGCCAATATTTACCGAGATGATCCTGATGCATTATGGCTCCATAAGTTTGAGTTAAATGCTGAGGGTCGTTTCCCGTTTCATACCGAGATGAGGAAAGGAACCAAGGTCAACAACCGCGTTGTGGAGGGAACTTATACCCAATGGATTTATAAATTTAAACTTGGTGAAGATGATTCTTTGAATCTCTCTCCCGGTTTCAATTTAGGACTCGGGTATGAGTGGGCTTCTGAAGAGGAAGGATTTGGGAAGATTGGTCCGGCTTTTGAGCTTGCCAGCTATGATAACGTTATGGCTGGAATCTCTGTCTTGAATTATAAGACGAATAATGGCGGACAATGGCATCCTATCGGTGGCTATGTTAGCCCTGATGGAATGTGGCGAGCTTATGAAGCCTCTCAGATTACTTCGGTTTCCGAAGAAGATCTCAAGGGCCTCGAGAATGGCTCAAAACCTCTCGCAAACCCGGCAGACTACTTGTAGTTTGCTGATATCTCATATATAATTAGCAATTTTTTTCGGGGACAAACCTTTAATCAAGGTTATATCTCAGTGGACGCAACGCGCGCCGAACGAAAAAGCTAATTGAAAGTTTTGTTTTAAAAAAAGCGTCGCCTGTGATTAATCTTATGATCAGGCGACAAAATCAAAAAATGATTTCCTTATGAGGAGGGAATGTTATGAAGAAGCAAATTGGAAGTATTCTGATGTTGGCGGTTCTGATTTTTTCAACCTCGGCGATGGCCAGTGAAAAAATTCAGTCGGTAATTCCGTATGACACTGGCGCCATTCAGACCTTGGGCGGTCACACACAGACTGCTGTCAAAGATGACGGAGGCAATGTTGTCATTACATTCTTGAATGTGCGTCTCGGTCCTATCGGGAAAGATACGCAAGGGCGGGATTTGAGGGCTGCGGAAGTAATTGCTCTTTACAGCGGCATCATGGATGCCAAAGGGGCAAAGAAGCCATTTGCGATCGCCGAAGTGAAGAATGGGAACGTAACCTTTGCGATTCCAAACTCGGCCAGAGTCGCAGGCGTCCCGGTTGTAGAACATCTCTGGGGTCGGAGTGTTGACGAGAAAATGGCACTTGTTCATGATCCCAATGATCCGTTTGTAGTTTCCGAAGGTGGAGATTTACAGAAATTGGCTGTGGGAATTTTGATGCATCCAAATTGCCAAACCGAATCATTGAAGCCTCTTGGCAAACTGGATCAGGGTCCGCATCCGGAGCTTGCTCGCGGTGCCTGTAACTAACAGCTTTTTAGCTGGTCCCGTCTTCTCTATCTAGAGAGGACGGGATTTTTTATTAATTAAATTTTTTGAAACCTTATCGAAATTTAATTTTTATTTTATACTTGATGAAAGAGATTTTTGATGAATGGAGAAAAGAGCGCCCAAGAGAATCCAGAAAACCCACTGAAGTGCAGTGTTTCGAAAAACATTATCAGCAAAGCTCATAAAGTAAAGCGCAAAAGAAATGCCGATAAGTAATAGAAAAAAGTTTTTATTGAAAATAGAGTTAGCTTTCATGTATCCTTTTATTAGGTTAGATAAGAGAGAAAGAACAATAAAGCAATAAGCAGCTAATCCGAGAATTCCATTTTCAATTAAAATTTTTAAATAATCATTGTGCGGATCAGGCGAACCAAATTTTTCTCCACGCTTGTCTAAAATTATTTTACTAGCGGTACCCAATCCGTAGCCGGTTATTATTTCTTCTTGAGAATATTTAAATCCGTCTTTCCAGAGATTAATGCGCCATTGAATGGAGCTATATGGATTGTACTGGAATAGATTATTAACTCTAGTATTTAGTGGTGGTACCAAAAGATAAAGTAATAATAATCCCGTTAAAGCTCCCAATAAAAATTTCTTGTATTGAATAATTCCTAGCGTAAAAATAACTATCAGAAAAACCACCCAAGCTCCTCGGGTATAAGTAAGAACGAGGAGTGAAAAGGAAAAAATAAAGAAGCAATAAAGTAAAATATTTTTTTGGAGATATTTTTCTTTGTTGAGAATTAAGAAAATTATCAAAACAATCGGTAAAGTTAGATAATAGGCCAATAAATTTGGATGAGCAAAAGTACCAAAGATTCGATTAGTTATGTCTTCATCAATGACAGCCATGCCTGTCTTGGTAAAAAATTGATAAAAAGCCATTAGTCCAGGTACAAGCGCTGATAAAATTATCGTATAAATTAATTTTTTTAAATCGGCTGAGTTTTTGATAAAAATAAAACCGAGAAGATAAAGAGAAAAGATGCTTAAAATTCTTAGCCATTCAGCTAAGCTGGTGAAAATATTTGCAGAATGAAAAATAGAAGTAAAAGTTATAAAAATAAAAATAAGCCAAGGTAATTTTAGAGGAATAGATTTTAGTTTATTTAGATTTTGAATAATTAAAATTGCAGAAAGAATAGTTATGCCAATAGCCAAGAGTGAGGCGATGTTTAGGGAATAATCCCCGACTGCCAAGATGGCTTTACTCGTAAAAATATCTAGAGTGGGGCGGAGGATAATCAAAAAAAGAAGTCCATAGAGGGGCTTGATAAATATAAAAAGTATAAACAAAAATCCGAAAATCATCAAAAAAACTAGCAGAGGTTGAATAAATAAGAAAAGGGTCCAGAAAAGAATAAAGCAGATAATTATTCCGCCAAATCCTAAGGTAATTTCTCTTAGTGAGAGGCTTCGTATGCTTGACATATTATTGATTTTATGATATTATTTAACGTTAAATTAGAGATGGACAGTAGGTTAATATTAGACTATAAATATGAAAAAAACAAGGATAAAAGAGGTGGTTGTGGCTATTACATACAAATGTAATGCCCGTTGCAGAATGTGTAATATTTGGAAAATTAAAGAGCATTTTGGAGAAATAACTCCCGATGATTTTTTACGTTTACCTAAAAATTTAAAAGATATTAACATTAGCGGAGGAGAGCCATTTTTAAGAAAAGATTTGGGAGCGATAATTATTGCGATACAAAAAAGATGTCCCAGAGCCAAAGTTATAATCTCTAGCAATGGTTTTGCCACCGAATTAATTATTTCTCAAATGAAAGAAATAATTAAAATTATGCCCGACATTGGGGTGGCTGTTTCTATCGATGGAATTGGCAAGGCTCACAGTGATATCAGGGGGCTTCAAAATTGTTTCGAAAAAGATATAGAAACTATAAAAGAATTAAAAAAAATTGGAGTTAAAAATATTAAAATTGGCTTTACGCTTGGAGGCTATAATGCCAAGGAGCTTTTCGAAGTTTATTATTTATCTAAAAAATTAAAGACAGAACTTAGCTTGACTGTAGTGCATTCAAGCGAGAATTATTTCGGTAAAATTAATGCGATAGAAAATAGGGATGAAATGATCCAGGCATTGAACTGGTTAATAGACAAAGAGTTAAGTGCTTGGAATTATAAAAACTGGGGAAGGGCTTATTTTGCTTACGGAGCGAGGGAATTTATCAAAAAGGGAACCAGAATCTTGCCGGATTATTCAGGTATTTTAAGTATTTTTATAAATCCTCAGGGAGTAATTTATCCTTGTGATGTTTCAAATAAAAAAATCGGCAACTTGAGGGATATCGCTAATTTAGAAAAAATAAACAAAAACAATTTAAATGGTTGCGAGCAAAGTTGGATGGTGTGTACCGCCAGGCAATCAATTAAAAAACATTATATAAAGGTTATATTATGGATTATTTGGCATAAATTTTTGAAAGTAAAAATATAATAGCGTATGAAAATACTGCAACTAAATAAATTTTATTATAAAAAAGGAGGAAGTGAGAGTCATTTCATTAACCTGGTAAAACTGTTGAGAAAAAATAATCACGAGGTGAATGTTTTTTCGACTGAGAATAACAAAAATATCGAAGCGCAAATAGGTGATTGTTTCATTGATGAAATAGAAATGACCTTGGGTAACTTTAAAAATGGCCTTAATCTTTTTTATAATCGCCAGGCTGTTAAAACATTGGAAAAACTTATTTTAAATAATCGCCCCGACATAGTTCATCTCCACAACATCAGCCACCATTTTTCTCCAGCTATACTCAAGGTTTTTAAAAAAGCTGGTATCCCAGTTGTAATGACAGTGCATGATTACAAGTTGATTTGTCCTAATTATAAACTATTCAATAGCGGGGGTCTATGCAAAAAATGCGTTGGGGGAAATTATTATCAATGCGCCCTAAATAAATGTGTCAAAGATTCTTATTTAGCAAGCGCCGTAATGGCACTGGAAGCTTATTGGACAAAGTGGAAAAAATATTATAATTTAGTTGATATTTTTATAGCTCCAAGTTATTTTATGCGCAATAAATTAATGGAAGGGGGGATTAGCCCCAAGAAAATAAAATACTTAAATAATTTCCTATGCAAAAGCGTCTCTCAAGTTTATAACTCAAAAGAAGAAAATGCTAAGAAATATATTTTATTTTTTGGTCGATTATCTTTGGAAAAGGGCATAGATTTTTTGATTAAGACATTTGATAAGATTGATGATAAAGATATTGTTTTAAAAATAGCAGGAGAGGGGCCCGCTGGAGAAACTTTAAATAAATTAGTTAAAAAGCTTAAATTAGATGAAAGGGTGGAATTCTTGGGTTATAAATCAGGTCAAGAATTGAAGAAAATAATCGCTCAGTCAGAATTTATAGTAGTTCCATCGTTATGGTATGAGAACGCCCCTTATACAATTTTAGAAGCTTACTCTTTGAAAAAAGCTGTCTTGGCGGCCGAAATCGGAGGAATAAGCGAGTTAATCAAAGAAAACGAAACGGGACAAACATTTAGCCCCAGTAATCCTGATGATCTCACGGATAAACTTAACTATTTTTTAAATCATAGCGACAAATATAAATTATTTGGAGAACAGGGGGCTTTGTTTTTAAAAAATAACTTCGATGAAGAAAGATATTTAAAAAAATTGTTGGAAATATATAAAAAAGGAATTTCTGCAAAACTAATGGAGAGATTGTAAAATTAGTTGACAATTGGGGGTTTTTCGATTAAGATAATAAGTCATTTAAGTAAGTAATAAATTATAAAAAATAGTATGAAAATCACAAGGAAAGCAGAGGTGGCAGGAATTATTTTGTTATTAGCAATTTTTGTTTTGCCGATAATATCTTTCGCAAGTAGCACAAAAGAAATATTTGTAGATGATAGCGCCAGCGGAACCCAAGATGGATCATATAATCATCCCTATAAAACAATAAAAAAAGCGATAGAAAAAGCTGACGGGAAAACTAAGATCATAGTTAAAAGGGGAGTTTATATTGAAAATATTACTGTTTCTGATAACATAAAGATAAGCGGGAAGGATAAAAAGAAGACAATTATTAAAGCCGAGGACAAATCACTTCCTACTGTTACTTTGGAAAACAAAACAGAGTTAACAGATCTTACTATTGAAGGTGGAAAAAGCGGAGTTTTGGTTAAGGATAAAGGGAAGGGTGAGGTGACCATATCTGATTGTTTAATAAGAGATGCGAAAAGTGATGGTATCAAGATTGAAAATGGAGATAAATCTTCGGATAGGAAAATCAATATCATAAATAATGATATTTACGAAAATGGTAAAAGTGGGATTTATTCTGAAAGAAGAAGATTAGTTATTATAGATAATAACATATTTGACAATGAATTGGATGGAATAGATATGGAGCAGTCAGTAAAAGCTTTCATAAAGGACAATGAAATAAACCAAAACGACGGAGTGGGTATTAAGCTTAGATCTGATAAATCTGATGTCACAATTGAAAAAAATACTTTTTATAAAAATGAGAAAAGTGGAATAGAGGTGAGATACGACGGAAAAGCTGGGTGGGTTAATATTAAGAAAAACAGTGTTACAAAAAATGAAGGATTTGCAATAGTAAAAATATTTAAAAATTCTTCTGATAATTCTTATTTTACAGGCTTAACAATTGAAAATAATAACAGCTTCTCCGAAAATAAAAAGGGCATGATTTCTAATCCAATAAGAAATTGATAACCAAAAAGATTAATTCAATTATCTTAAATTTATGAAAATAGCTTTCATAGGACAAAAAGGCATACCAGCCAAGTTTGGGGGGGTTGAAAGACATGTTGAAGAATTGGCCAGTGAAATGGCCAAAAACGGACATGAGGTTTTTGTCTATGTGAGAAATAATTATACCGATAAAAAACTTAAAGAATACAAGGGCGTTAAGCTCATTCATCTTCCTAGTATTTCAACTAAAAATTTAGATGCTATTAGCCATACTTTCTTGTCTTCAGTGCATGCTTTATTTAGAGATTATGATGTGATTCATTATCAGGCTATCGGTCCTTCTGTCTTGAGTTGGATAATAAAATTCTTCAAAAGAAAAACTTTACTAATTGCCACTTTTCATTGCCAAGATTATTACCATAAAAAATGGGGATGGTTTGCAAAAACGGTTTTGAAAATGGGTGAATGGGTAACCTGTAATATTCCTGATAAAACGATAACGGTCAGCAAGTCTCTAACTGATTACGTGAAAGATAAATATAATATTGAGCCAGAAAATATATTTAACGGCACTAGGATAAAAACAAATTTTGATTTTAAATTTCTCCAAAAATGGAATTTAAAAAAAGATAACTACGCTGTTTTTGTCGGAAGATTAATCAGACACAAGGGTGTGCACCATCTAATAGGGGCTTTTAAGAAATTACAAAAAGAATCAAAGGTTCCAGAAGGATTTAAATTGGTTATTGTAGGAGATGGATTTTATACAGATGATTATGTGAATGAATTAAAAAATTTAGTTGGCAATAATCAAAATATAATCTTTACAGGCAGTCTCAGTGGAAGCGAATTGCGGGGGGTTTTTGCTGGAGCGCATCTCTTCGTTCATCCCTCGGAATCAGAGGGATTATCAATTGCCCTTTTGGAAGCGATGGGTTACGGCGTTCCGATTTTAATGAGTGATATAAAAGAAAATTTGGACGTGGCCGAGGGAGTGGCGGAAACATTTAAAACCAACAGTACTCAAGATCTGAAAGATAAGTTGGATGAAATAATAAATGGAAATATCGATTTATCGTTAAATGTTCAAGAAGCCAAAAAATTGGTAGAAAATAAATACAACTGGGAAAGTATCAGTGAAAAAACAATTTCTTTATATATCAGGCTCTTGTGCGAAAAGAAAATCAACTTGGCTCAGTGCGACTTTGAGACTAAGAAATAAAGGCTAACTCTAAAAAGAGTTAGTTTTTATTTTCAAAAAATAGAATCGTTTGCTAGAATAGGAATTGAAGCTTGCTTATTTTTAATACTTTGAAAAATGTTTGCACTTGAAGATTTGTTTGTAAAATTCGGCTTACCGGATATCTTGGCTAAAGATATATCTTTTTTAATATTCTTTTTTGTAATAAGTATTGCTTTTGGGATGGTGGTGGGTCGCTTTAGATTGATTAATGTTTTGATTAATGTTTATATTGCCATTGCAATTCTAACGGTGATGCCCAAAGAAGTTTTTACTCCTCATTCTATTGTGGCGTTATTATTTTTTGTGGTAGCTGTAATAGTTTTAACCATGGTGGATAGCCATTTGTTTGATATTCATATTTCTGGATCGGGAGGAAGTTTTTTTTGGAGGTTATTTGTAATGAGCTTTTTTGAGGCCGGTCTTATTTTTAGCGTTTTGATATCTTTTTGGAATGAGGATACATTGCTTCAATTTATATCTTCTGATATTTATAATCTTTTTGTTTCGCAATACGCTAGAATTTTTTGGATGATGGCTCCGCTGTTTATTTTGTTTTTTATTAATAAGAAGGAAAAGTGAGATAGTTTATAAAGTTTGTAAAGTTTTTAAGGTCTGTAAAGTAGAGACGCATTGCAATGTACTTTACTGTGGAATGGGAATTTGAAAATAAGAGTCATCAGTCAAAAGTCATTGGGTCATTTTGTGAAAGATTAACTTAGTCGATATTTTAATAAGGTGCGCTGATTTGTTTTATTTTGATGACTGATTGCGGATGACTGATGACTTTGTAGGTTCGCTCTTGAAAAAGTTGAAGTTTGGGGTTATTATGGGTTTATTACTCTTATCGTGCAATAGAGAATATGGTTTAAATTTAAGTTTGTTAAATAATTAAATCTGTCGCATTAGCTGGCGGAGAGAGGAAAAATATATGTTTAAAAAAATAGCAAGAATATTTAAAATTAAGGAATTGAGAGGGAAAATTTTGTTTATAATCTCTTTGCTGGTAGTTTACAGATTGGTAGCCAACATTCCTTTGCCGGGAGTTGACTTGAGTCAGTTAAAAACTTTTTTTGAGAGCAATCAATTATTTGGAATGCTAAATGCTTTTTCGGGAGGCGGAATGTCCAATATTTCCATCGTGCTTTTGGGAGTGGGTCCTTACATTACTGCTTCGATTATTATGCAACTTATGACCATGATTTTTCCTAAGTTAGAAAAATTACAAAAAGAAGAAGGGGAAGCGGGCAGGCAAAAATTTAATATGTGGACTCGTTGGCTGACAGTTCCTTTGGCGATAATTCAGACTTTTGCCATGATAAATTTATTAAAAAGTCAAAACGTGATTGGTGAATTATCCACTCCTGAAATGGTTAATATTCTAGTGGTGGCCACAGCGGGTACAATATTTTTAATGTGGCTAGGCGAGCTCATCACGGAAAAGGGAATTGGAAATGGAGTTTCTGTCATAATTTTTGCCGGAATCGTAGCTGGATTGCCTGGATCTATTTCAAAGATTGCTGCTACCTTTGAATCCACTGATTTATTTGGGTATGTTTTGTTTGTCTTGGTGGGATTATTTACTATTTTTGGAGTAGTTTTGGTTAACGAGGGTCAAAGAAATATTCCAATTTCTTATGCCAAAAGAATCAGAGGTAATAAAACTTTCGGGGGAACTTCTACTCATCTTCCGCTTCGAGTAAATCAAGCTGGAGTGATTCCGATAATTTTTGCGATTTCTATCATGCTTTTTCCTGGTTTGATTGCTAACTTTTTTGTTAATTCAGATAAGGAAACAGTGGCTCAGGTGGCTAGATTTGTTAGTCAGTTGTTTCAAAACCAATGGTTTTACGGAAGCGCTTATTTTATAATGGTAGTTTTGTTTACTTATTTCTATACGGCTGTCGTTTTTGATCCAAATAAAATTTCCGATAATTTACAAAAACAAGGCGGATATGTGCCGGGCGTCAGACCAGGTAACGCAACCGCTGAATTTTTGAGTTTTGTAATCAATCGAATTACTCTTTCTGGTTCAATTTTTTTGGGTGCTATTGCGGTTTTACCTTTGATTATCCAAGGCTTTACCGGGATTAGCGCGCTGACAGTGGGCGGCACCAGTATCTTGATTGCTGTGTCGGTGGTAATTGAAATGGTCAAGCAAATTGAAGGTCAAATGGTGATGCGGGATTATGAGGGATTTTAAGCGTAGTTCATTAGGATTTTAGTCAGTAGCTTTTTAGCTAAAAAAATGTGAATATAATATATGGTATTGGGCTAAAAAGCTAATTTCTACAACCTAAAAAACTAATGGTATGATTATTATTAAAACTGAAAAAGAAATAGTGGCAATGAGAGAAGGCGGGAAACTGTTGGCTTTTATTATGAATGAATTGGAGAGAAAAATTCTGCCTGGGGTTAGCACTTATGAAATTGATAAAATTGCGGAGAAATTAATTCTTCAAGCAGAAGGGATTCCATCTTTTAAGGGATATGGCGACAAGCGAAGGCCTTTCCCAGCCACGATTTGCGCTTCAATTAACAATGAAATAGTCCATGGTATTCCAAAAAAAGAAGTCATCCTAAGAGAGGGTGATGTTTTTAAAATTGATATTGGGATGAAGTACAAAGGGATGCACACGGATATGGCCAGGACTTTTGCAGTGGGAAAAATTGATTCCCAAAAACAGGCGTTAATCGATACGGTGAGGGGCTCGTTTTATGAGGGTGTGTCAACTTTAAGAGCGGGAAAGAAATTGAATCGTTATTGCAAAGCGGTTCAGAAATATGTGGAGAAAAAAGGTTTTTCGGTGGTGCGTAATTTGGTGGGGCATGGAATCGGAAAGAAATTACACGAATATCCCCAAGTTCCTAATTATTATGAAAGAGGAGTTTGCAAATTTAAATTGGAACCGGGCATGACTTTCGCGCTTGAGCCGATGATAAATGTCGGTGAGTATGAAACCAGATTGGGCAAAGATGGTTGGGTTTTTGAAACTCGCGATGGATCACTCAGTGCACACTGGGAAAATACGATCTTGATTACAAAAGAAGGCGTGGAGATTTTGACAGAGACAGAATAAACAGTTTTTAGTTTGTAGTTTTTAGGTTGCAGATTATTTTTAGGGGCTAAGTCCCCAAT
>DNVQ01000057.1 GCA_003507475.1 Candidatus Moraniibacteriota bacterium
TGCTATTCATTATCATCTCGGCGCTCATTTTTATTCTTTCCAAATCCACTTTCGTGCAGACTGTTTTTTCGTAATTTTTCAGAGAGTTTTTTATATCCATCGCCACATAATCGACAATCTTCATATCCAAAACTTTTTTAAGGACATCCGGGCGCATCCCGTTAGTATCCAGTTTTACCAGATAACCCATTTTTTTTACCTTAACAATGAACTCGATCAAATCTTTTTGAATTGTCGGCTCTCCGCCCGTGATGCACACGGCTTCCAGTTTTCCTTTTCTACTTTTGAGAAATTTAAAAAATTCCTTTTCATTTTCATTGCCATGAGCTACAAATTGTGAGCCTAGGACCAACTCTGGATTATGACAAAAAGAACAACGAAAATTACAGCCAACTGTAAAAACAGTAGTGGCTATGCGCCCCGGATAATCCAAGAGGGTAAATTTTTGATAACTGGCTAAGTTCATATTATTGGTTCTTAGTTATTAGTTCACAGTTCACAGGTTTTTAATTTGGAAAATTTTTGGGTCTTTTTAGGGCGATTCAGATAAATCAGAATCGCCCTACTATCTCTTTATTTTACTGCGAATTTAAAATTAGCAGCAACCTCCGTCTTTGGGTTTATCCTTATCTTCAGAATCTTCTACCTTAAAAGTTTTTCTATCTTTCCATTCGGCAGACTTTGCCTTATTCCATCTTTGAATCGGAGTGTGAAATCCTACTACCCTGCTATAAACGTCGCAAGGTTGAAAATTTTCGATAACTGCATTTTTTTCATAACATTCACGACATTTTATCAAATAATTTTTTTCATCTTGAGTATAATTAACATACTCATCACCCTTTGCCAATTCCTTGCCACAATCATGACAAATTAATTTTTTAGTTTCCTCCATATATTTTTTGCCCATTAATGGCAAACTAATTATTGCCATCAATAAACTTATTTTTTATTTTTTTTATTTAATATTTTAAACGCTCTTTTGGAGCAATTAATTGTTGCTAACTAGCAAATTAGGTTGTAGTTTTTAGTTTGTAGTAATTGAAATTATTATTTTTTTACATATTCTTAAATTCCTACATTCCTAAATTCTCAAATTCCTAAATTCCGATCTCGCAATCATTCGCATATTTGCGTAATTCGCATATTCATTCGCGTCATTCGTATCACCTTACGCTACCTTTTCAAACTTCACCTCCTCCTTCTTTTTTACAATCTTACACTTTGGACAAGTGTGATGCTCTCCAGCGATATAGCCGTGCTCAGGACAAATACTAAATGTCGGCGTAAAAGTGAAATATGGAAGCGCATACTTAGTAGCGATAGTTCTCACTAAATTCTTAACCACTTCTGTATCATTAATTTTTTCTCCCAAAAATCCATGCAGTACGGTTCCACCAGTATATTTGGTTTGAAGATTATCTTGCAATTCCAAAGCTTCAAAAATATCGCTCGTATAACCTACTGGAAGTTGTGAGGAATTGGTGTAATAAGGTTGAGCTGCTCCCGCTTTTACAGACTCATCATTGGCAAAAATAATATCCGGATATTTCTTTTGGTCTAAATTAGCCAAACGATAACTAGTTCCCTCAGCTGGAGTTGCTTCCAAATTATACATGTTGTCAGTTTCCTTTTGGTATTTTATCATTTTGTTTCGCATATGATTCAATACTCTTTGTGCAAAAAGATTTCCTTCCTTAGTTGTGATACTCTTACCCATTAAATTTAAAAGTGCCTCGTTCATTCCTATTAAGCCAATAGTTGAAAAATGATTTCCCCAATAAGTCCCGCGCCTAGCTTTAATATCTTTCAAATAATGTCTTGAATAAGGATAAAGTCCTGCGTCAGTTAATTTTTCAATAAAAACTCTCTTTAGCTCCAAACTTTCTTTGGCGATATCCATTAGTTTATCCAATTGAGCAAAAAAATCTTTTTTATCTTTAGCTAGATATCCAAGTCTGGGCATATTTATCGTTACCACTCCGATTGAGCCAGTCATCGGATTGGCGCCAAAAAGTCCCCCACCTCTTTTTTGCAATTCTCTATTATCCAATCTCAAGCGACAACACATACTTCTGGCATCATCCGGACTCATATCAGAATTAACAAAGTTAGCGAAATAAGGCATTCCATATTTAGCTGTCATTTCCCAAATCGGTTCCAGTGCTTTATCATCCCAGTTGAAGTCTTTAGAAATATTGTAAGTTGGAATCGGAAAAGTAAATACTCTATTTTGAGAATCACCCCGGCTCATCACCTCCGCGAAAGCCCTATTTATCATATTCATTTCTTTTTGAAAGGCGCTGTATTTTTTCTTCATCGGCTTCCCTCCGATAATCACTGATTCATCTTTATAGTTTGAAGGCACTTGCAAATCTAGAGTAATATTTGAAAAAGGTGTTTGAAATCCAACTCTAGTTGGTACATTCATATTAAATACAAATTCCTGAATCGCCTGTTTGACTTCTTTGTATGTCAACTTATCATAATAAACAAATGGGGCTAGCAACGTATCAAAATTAGCAAAAGCCTGCGCCCCATTAGCTTCTCCTTGCAAAGTATAAATAAAATTAACCATCTGACCCAAAGCCGCTCTAAAATGTTTGGCTGGAGCGCTATGAACTTTGCCCGGCACTCCTCCAAAACCTCTAATCAACAAATCATGCAGATCCCATCCGCAGCAATAAGCAGCTACCATCTGCAAATCATGCACGTGCAAATCTCCACCTTCATGCGCCTCTTTAATATTATTGGTATAAACTTTATTCATCCAATATTTTGAGCTCACGGCTGATGAAATAAAATTATTAAGTCCCTGCAAAGAAAATCCCATGTTAGAATTTTCCTTTACTCTCCAGTCTGATTCATCGATATACTTATCCACCAATTCCACCGCCTCATCCAACGCTTCTTCGGTTTCGCGCACTTTGCGATGCTGCTCTCGATAAAGGATATAGGCTTTAGCAGTTACTTCGAAATCCAATATCATCAAAACTTTTTCTACCGTATCTTGAATCTCTTCAATTTCCGGCACATAACCTTTGCGAAAACTTTTGCTCAAAACTTGCACAACTTTCTTAGTTACTTTTTCTGCATCTTTCAAATCACCCTCTCCTGTTTCGCTAAAAGCCTTGGCTATAGCTTTTACAATTTTTTCATCATTAAAAGGCACCACTTTTCCACTTCTTTTTATAATCCTATCTATTCTTTTTGCTTCTACTTTTTTATCAGCCTTTCCCTTTATACTTATTGTTTTTTTCTTTTGAGCCATATTTTTTTTATTTTTTACCTTGTCTCGTCGTAGCTTTAGCGAAGAAGGATTATCTCGCCGATTTAATTTTTACGAGGCAGATTTATTTTCTTAGAAAATTATAGATTAATTTTTATTTAATATATTTAAATTTTTTATTTATCCTTTAATTTTTCCAGCTCTTTCTCGAAACTATTTAAACTTCCAAAAGATTTATAAACACTTACAAACCTCAAATAAGCCACATCGTCTACTTCTTTTAATTTTTCCAAAATTATCTTTCCTACCTCTTTACTACCTATCTCTCCCTGCTTACCCTTGGAATAAATTTGGTGCTCTATTTCATTAATTAATTTTTCTTTGCGATCATCGGTAATGGGCCTTTTTTCCAAAGATTTATCAATTCCTTTTCTTATTTTTTCTTGATTATAATCTTCCTTCTCTCCATTTCTTTTTATTACCAATAATCTGGTAATTTCCACTTCTTCGTAAGTACTAAATCTTTCTTTGCATTTTTCACATTCTCTTCTCCTCCTTATGGCTCTACCATCATTGGTATCGCGAGAATCAACCACTCTTGTTTCAGAGTGATTACAAGCTGGACAAATCATATTTTTGTTTTTATTTAAACAGCTAAATAGTTGGCATATTTCGCGCTTGCCATTTCGCTATTTTTATGTTTAAATGAACATTTACACTACATCTTGTGTATTACAAAGCAATTATACCACAAGAGAAAAACGTGGCAAGCCCCCGAGTCAATCCTTATTTTAAGCCATTTTTTAAACTTATCCACATCCACACTTTTTATTTTTTTATTTATTTTATTTTTATTTTATCTAAATTTTATACTGCTGCAACTACTCTATCAAACGATAATTAATAACAATTTCATCAACACCTAACAACCATCATTTGATGAGGAGAAATTTTTATTTCATATAAGCAAGCAAAAAATAAAATAAGCTTTCCGATCGAAATTTAATCAGAAAGCTTATACGCATCATGCCTAATGTGCCACAATTTTTTCATCTTCGAAAGGAGCATCCTGGGGCTTTATATCCGAGAGGGTTTTTTCAATACGCGCTATTGCTCGCGCAATATTCTTTTTTGCCTCAATTACTTCCTCAGCAAGAATCAGGAAATCTGTGAGAAAACCATTGCCCTCAAAAGGATTATCTGAGCTTCCATCAAGATACGCCCTCACTTCCGCTAAATCGTTGCGACCTAATAATGCTGCTTGAGGAACCACTTTTATCAATTTAATTGCTAACTCAATCGAATTTCTCACTCTAGCATAATCGCCATTTAATTTTATCTCTTGGTTATTGTCATTGATACCCTCCATAAATTTCAGAACCTTAGTATAAAATTCGGGACTATCTTTGATATCAATAATTTGTTGTAATATCATGCCAATTTTTTTTCCGGTATCCCCATCCCCTTTGGCCGAAATCATTGCGATTTCGATCAAAAGATTAGAGACTCTTAGCCCTTCAGCATTAACTATGTCAATGAGAGATTTTCTGATTTTATTCCAGGCCATTATGAATTCAAGTCTCTTTAGCAACGCCACTAGAAGCACAATGAGTAATACTATAATAAAAGCACTGCTAAATACCTTAATTGAAGTAATGTCACCATTTTCTACCAAAAAATTTCCGATTGATGTAAGCATGGATCTTCTCCTCTTCTATCAAAGTTGATATGTGCCTATCCTCTCTCCCTTATAAAAAAGTACTATTTTATTTCTGATTATAATACTGCAAAAGTAATAACTTGTCAAACAAAAACTCCTTGAGTTTTATATTGAGATCATAACTTATAAATCTCAAAAACCTTATAAAATTTATACCTTCGATGAAAGATGACTTTTGACTAATGACTGATGACTGTATTTTTTAGCTATTAATAACTTCTTTAATATAATAACCGCGATGATTTTTTGATTTGAAATAATTTTTAACCATGATGTCAGCCAAGAGTCCCGAGATAAATAATTGCAAGCCCACCAAGACAAACATCACTCCAATCATTGGCCAAATTCTCTCGCCGATAGACTGATCAAGAAAAACTTTTTCTACAAACATCCAGACCAAAATAAGCACACCTAAAAATGAAAGAATTACACCGCTAGCTCCGAAAAGATGCAGAGGCCTATTGGCATATTTGCGCCAAAACCAAATAGCTGCCATATCCACAAATCCCTTAAAAGCTCTTTTCCAGTTATATTTAGTCACTCCGTTTACTCGGGGATGATGAGAAACCTTTACTTCTGCCACTTTAAAGCCATCCATTTCCAAAAGAGCTGGGATAAAGCGATGCATTTCTCCAAAAAGTTCCAAATCATTAAAACATTCTCTTTTATATGCCTTTAAACTGCAACCGCTGTCATGAATATTATCTTGGATGAAAAATTTTCTCAAAAGATTAGCTCCTCGAGAAAAGATTTTTTTACTCAAAGAATCTTTGCGCTCGTGTCTCCAACCGCTTACCACGTCATATCCCTCATTAATTTTTTCCAACAGCTTACCAATATCAGCTGGATCATTTTGCAAATCCCCATCCATGGTTATAACTATCTCTCCTTTTGCCATCTGAAATCCGGCGTCAAAAGCGGCGGTTTGCCCATAGTTTTTTCTAAATTTTATCAGCTTTAGAGGGCTTAATTTGCTACAAGCATCTACCGTTGCATCTCTTGAACCATCATCGACAAAAATTATTTCAAATCTCTTATTTAATTTTTGACATTCCTCTAAAATTCTCTGGTGCAATTTTTCCACATTTCCTTCTTCATTAAAAATCGGCACTACTACTGAAATATCCAGCTTTTCCTCTTGATTGTTTTCTTGCATATTATTTTGCTAAACTCTAAAAATATTTAAAATTACTTTGAACTATTCTTATTTTCAAATTCTTACTTTATCCTCTCCATCTTGTACTCAAGGGGAAGATTGAAAGGGGTTTTCTTTTTGAAATTCTTCCAATTTTAAATTTCCATATTGTCAAATTCTATATTCATACATTCCCTAAAATCCCAAATTCTCAATCTAAATTGTTACCCCCACTATGTATTTAAAAAATAAAGACAAAACAAAACTCAACAAATAGCCCAAGGGAGCAGAAAAGAAAAAGATAAAAAACAGCAAAAAGATAAACCCGTATTGTTCCATCACCATTTTCTTTTTTTCACTTATATTAAAAAAAGCAAACAACAGTTTTGATCCATCCAAAGGTGGAATAGGAATAAGATTAAAAATAGCCAAAAATATATTTATAGCCAAAATCATCATAAACAACCAAAAGAATATAGCAGGAAAAGATCCAGACAAAAGCACGCTCAGTTCGCTAAAGTTAAACATATTTTGAGCAATAGCTAATTTAACTGCATGACCCAATGGCACAATTTTAGCAGCTAAAGCAAAAAATATAGCTGTTATAATATTTGAGGCTGGTCCAGCAAGCGCCACCCAAGCTGGTCCAAATTTCTGATCCCTTAAATTATATGGATTATATGGAACCGGCTTGGCCCATCCAAAGCCAAAGTTAAAGGTCACAATCATAAAAAATGGCACGATAAATGAACCCCATAAATCAAAGTGTTTAATCGGGTTTAAAGTTAATCTATCGGCATATTTGGCCGTTGGATCACCTAATCTAAGAGCCATAAATCCATGAGAAACCTCATGTATTACTACCGACATAACTAGGATAAATACCTGAAATATAATTAAAATAATTTCTCCTGACATAAAAAATACATTTAAAACTTATTACCTATCCGTACTTTACAAAATACATTTATTATGATAATCTAAATCTTGTAAATAAGCAAACTAATCTAAGGACATAAATCATCTGAAAATTACCGGTGGTTAATTATTTGTTCTGTAACATACATGAGTAGAACTTGTGATATCTGCAATAGAGGAACCGTATCAGGACACTCTCGAAGTCATTCTAATATTGCTACTAAAAGAAAGTTTAAAGTAAACGTCCAACCAAAGAAAATAGACGGGCAAAAGAAAAAAGTTTGTACCAGATGCATCCGCACTATAAATAAAGTCCAAGCTTAAAAATACTTTATAATAAAAACCGCCATGTTTACTGGTGGTTTTTACTTTACCTGCCTTAAATGGGTTTTGAAATCAAAAAACATAAATACATAATAAATACACATCAGATACAGTCCACACTTTACGGATAAAATTTAATAAATCAACTCGAAAAGAGCGTTAAGAAACTTTGTCATGGAGCGAATGCGGAACACAAAGTTTTAGCGATGAGAGTTAGATTTATTTATTTTAGTAGTACGTGTGGCAGTTTTTGTAACTTTTTGCTGTCAAAAAGTTAGTAAAAAAA
>DNVQ01000007.1 GCA_003507475.1 Candidatus Moraniibacteriota bacterium
GTTTTTTCCAATAATCCAGAAGTTGCTCCCGGAGGAAATAGTTCAAAAATGGGAAAGATTACATATTATAATGAGCCCGGAGCTAGAGCTTCGGGAAGGCAATTGGGATCTGTTATGACTGTAGAGTTTGAGCTTGATGGACAGCAATTTATAGCCCTAAATGGCGGACCCCATTTTAAATTTTCTGGTGCAATTTCCTTTGTAATCAATTGTCGTTCTCAAGAAGAAATTGATTATTTTTGGGAAAAATTTTCCGAGCACGGAGAAAGCGGTCAGTGTGGATGGATAAACAGGGATAAATTTGGCATAACTTGGCAAATTGTACCGAATATTTTAGAACAATATTTGAGTGATCCTGATCCCAAAAAATCAAAAAGAGTAATGGAGGCAATGCTCGGAATGAAAAAAATTATTATCGAGGATCTGAGAAATGTGCACCAACAAGAATGAATTTTTTATTACTACGCAATCATCAAGTAAAATATAATTATTAATAATCCCAGTTAAATGATGCGGTAATCGCAATTTAACAGGATAAATAAAATATATGAGTAAATACGTAGATGGTTTTGTTCTCCCGGTTCCTGAAGAAAAATTGGGAGAGTATAAAAAAATGGCCATGGAAGGGGGTAGAGTCTGGAAAAAACATGGCGCTCTTGAATATTATGAATGCGTAGGAGATGATTTGTTTTCGGAAATGATGGGGATGAAATATTTAAAATTTCCCAAAACAGTCAGTGCTAAGCCCGGGGAAGTGGTAGTATTTTCTTTTATTGTTTTTAAATCCAGAGCGCATCGCGATAGCGTTAATGCCAAAGTTATGAAAGAGTTCATGGAAAATTCAAAAATGAAAGATAAGGAGATGCCATTTGACATGAAGCGTATGGCTTATGGGGGGTTTGAAACGCTGGTGGCGCTTTAGAAAGTCAAAAATATAATTTTTAAAAGCTAAAAAATAGCGGTCGGACCGCTATTTTTTTAAATACAAGTAGATAAAGTAACTTTTTTGTTTATAAATTTTCTTTGAAAAAAGTAATAGTTCTTTCCCAGGCTAAACTGTAATTTTGGCTTAGATTGTGATCATCTCCAGTGTATTCAAAATATTCTACATTTTTTTGTGCTTTTTCCAATTCTTTTTTAAGTCTAAGGGATAATTCAACCGGCACGCTTTTGTCTTGGGTTCCATGGTGGAGCTGAACGGGAGAAGAAATATATCTAAGATAAAAATGCGGATCAATTTTTTTCCAAAAATCAGGATTTTCATCGGGCAATCCATGTTCTTTGATAAATGAGTTTTCTTTTAAGTTTTGCAGAAAAGGAATTTTGGCATTGTAGGTATGAAGCATGTCCTGAAAACTTCCGACCACTCCCGCCCAAAACACAGCCGCTTTTATATCAGGAGAAATTGTGATAGTGCGAAGACCAATCTCTCCTCCATTTGAGTGTCCCCAGTAGCCGATTTTTTCCGAATTGACTTCGGGATAGTTTTTTAAATAAGAGATAGCATATAAAGTGTCTATAACATATTTTTCAGAAAAATGGGCGCCGTCAGCATTTCCCTCTGATTGTCCATGTCCCCTAAGGTCAGGCTTAAATGTTATCATTCCACTTCGCGCCAGAGTAGCTTGATAAGTAGGATAATTGCCAGTAGTGGAATATTGCTTGGGTGGAATATATCCATGCATAAAAATAATTGCCGGATAACCTCCCTCCGGCTTTGGCGCAAGCGGAACGGTGAGTAGTCCGTAAATTTTAAGCCCTTCTGATTTGTAAGAAACAATCATTTGTCGATAATTTGTTCCATTAGGAAGACTTTCTTCTATTTCAAAATCTCCGCCAGGGTAGTTTCCTTTGCGAAGCTCTTCGATCTCCATGGGAGAAGGTTTTTCTTTTTCTGGATTTTCAGTTTCGGTTTTTGTTTCAGGAGCGGTAACTGGATTGGGGGTAGGGCGGTTTTCTTTTGATTTATCAAATTTAACAATCGCCAGAATTGATCCGGTAAATATTCCTAAGATAATTATTAGTCTAAATATATTCTTCATACTTAAATTTTAGCATAATATCTGTCATTAAAAAAAGTGGTTTATTTTTTATGGTGTAGTGAACTTTTGCTGGTTTAAAATAATTATTATTGGAAAAATGAATTTGTATTAAAATATTGCTAAAAATAGCTAAAAGTTATATAATTGTAGTATAAAAACGCTTAATTTTAAGTTACTTGAAAATAATAATTGACAGGCAAAAACGTGAAATCAATTCATTTAAATATATTAATAATTTAAATATAAAATATATGAATGAAATAATAAAACAATATCTACAAAAAATATCTCCAAACTGTCAAGGAGAGGATGGGGAAAATTACTTTTATTCTATTTTTAGAATTATCATATCTTTGTTGTTTTTTATGCATGGAGCGCAGAAACTTTTTGGCTGGATGGGTGGAATAGACGGCAATGGGGCAACTCCGGAGCTTGCTGGCCTTGCTTGGTTTGCGGGTTTAATTGAGGTTGCGGTCGGATTATTGGTTTTGTTGGGAGTTTTTACTCGTATAGCGGCTATGATGGGGGCTCTTGAAATGATTGTGGCTTATTTTATGGTTCATCTTAGGATAGGGTTTAATCCCCTCTTAAATGGAGGAGAGCTAGCGTTAATTTATTTGGTGTCATTTTTAATTATAATTTATTACGGAGCAGGAAAATGGAGTCTGGAGAAGAGCTTGAGTAGAACAGAAACTTTTTGATAAATAAAAACACCCATAATCTGGGTGTTTTTATTTTATACTCTCACCAATAAAGAGAAATAAAAATTGCAAGCAGTAATATCTGAGTTTAAATATATGAATAGAGAAAAAATTAGAAAATACGACATGGTTATAGTAGGGGGCGGAGTTACAGGAACAGCTCTTTTGTATGTATTGGGAAAATATACAAATTTATCTTCCATAGCCCTGGTTGAAAAATATTCCGACTTTGCCCAGGTGAATTCAAATAATGTTAATAATAGCCAAACCCTTCACTTTGGAGATATAGAAACAAATTATTCACTAGAGAAAGCCTTGGTAGTAAAAGAAGCGGCTGAAATGCTGGAGAGATATTTATTAAAAACTCAAAATTCAGAAGGATTAATATATAAAAAATCTCATAAAATGGTTTTGGCTGTTGGGAAAACTGAAGTAAAAGATCTAGAAAAACGTTTTGAGGATTTTAAAAATTTTTATCCTAAATTGAAATTATTAAATAAGCAGGATATTGAGAAAGTGGAGCCCTTGGTGGTAAAAAAAAGAAATGCCAAGGAAGAAATTCGCGCCCTGATTTCCGAGGATGGTTATATTGTCGATTATAAAGCGCTTTCTAAATCATTTGTGGAAAACGTGCTCAAGGAAGAGGGAAAAGATATTAACATATTTTTAAATACCAGGGTTAATTTTATAATCAAAAATAACGGCGGGTATGTATTAAAAATAAATAATAAAATCTTAGAATCTAAAGCTGTTGTTTTTGCGGCTGGAGCGCACAGCTTACTTTTTGCAAAATCTCTTGGGTATGGTAAACAATATTTTTTGTTGCCTGTAGCGGGAAATTTTTATGCTGCCAATCAAAAGCTTTTGAATGGAAAGGTTTATACAATGCAAAAAGACAAATTGCCTTTTGCTGCAGTTCACGGAGATCCAAATATCCGTAATTTAAATGAAGTGAGATTTGGTCCTACGGCTAAAGTTATTCCTGTGCTGGAAAGAAAAAACATAAAAACATTTCGGGAATTTTTCAAAACCACTAAATTTGATTTTAAAGTTATGGCAACTCTTTTTAAAATAATCTCTGATCGGGATATTTTAGGTTTCATTGCTCAAAACATGATTTATGATATTCCTTTTTTGGGAAAATATTTTTATATGAAAACTATTAAAAAAATAGTGCCCGATTTGAGTTTGGAGAATCTTGAATTCAAAAAAATAGCAGGAGGAATACGCCCTCAGTTGGCAGATAGAGAAAAGAAAGAGTTGATAATGGGTGTGGGAGAAATTGTGGGGGATAATATAATTTTCAATATTACTCCCTCGCCAGGAGCGACTGCTTGCTTGCAATCAGCCAAGAGTATAGCTAGGAAACTTTCAAAATTTTTTGGGAAAGATTTTGTATTTGATGAAGATGGATTTAAGAGAGATTTTTTGGAGAATAAATAATTATGAGCTATGAAATAATTTTGGATTTGCATTGGATTTTAGATTTATGATATAATATTAAAGCTTAATATCTTAAATCATGCATATGAAATTTGGAGAAAATTTTAATCCTCAGGCTGGGTTAGAAGCAGAAGAAAATAATGAGGAAGTTTCGATGGAAGAATTGGAGGCGGCTAATGAGCAGTTGGTTGGAGGTTTTGAATTATCCGGAGATCCTCAAGAGTTAATGAAAAATTATGAAGCTTTATTTGAGGGAATAGAAACAAAAGAATTGGAATTTTTTAAAGACGTTATTGATAATGCACCCATTGAAGTGCGAGAAGCCCTGGAGGGTGGTGACACCGGTCCATTGGTAAAATATGCAGATAAAATGGGAGTAATTGGAAAAAGATTAGTAGGGCTTGTTGTTTTTGCGGCAATATCCTTTGCAGCAATGTCTTTTAATGTATCATCAGCTAGTGCAGCTGGCGGTGGCATAGAAAAAGCAAAAATGTTTTCGGCTGGATCTGACCAGGCTATGATGGAACGCGTATCTATCGGCGGAGGAGGAAGTAAGCCTCTTGTAGGAGGAGGAAAAATTGTGGTGGATGCAAAGACGCAGTCACAAATTGATTTTGAAAATAAAGTAGCCGAATACAATAAGATAAAAAATGTTGGAAACGGCGTAGATGGAAGCGGTAATGAAAATTATGTAGGAGGAACTTATGCGGATGGTGAAAGAGTCAATTAACTTTGTTTCAAAGAAATATGGGAGTGTTTTGCGCAAATAAGGCTCCATAGTATAATTATAAAAGTAAAGATTTAAATAAATAAAAAATATTTCTGTTAGATTTTTTAAAAAATATATATTTTTAACAGATAACTCTTAGTTAAATGGTGCAGATTATCGCTATTTAACAAAGCAAATAAAAAAATGAAAAACAAAAAAGGAATGGCGCAAATAGGTATAATTACTGCAGCTATTGTAGTGATTGTTTTAATTGTGGCTGGAGTCAGCTATGCGGCTTATAAAAAAAGCGCAACCAGCGTAAAAATCGGACCAAATGGAGTTGATGTAGAGGCAGGGGGTATAAATGTAAAAACTGGAAATGGCGGAGTAAGAGTTAAGGCTGGGGATAAGACTTTAAATGCTGGAAGCGAAGGTGTGGAAGTAAATGCGGGAGATTTAAATGTTAGCGCAGGAAATGACGGAGTAAATGTACAGGCGGAAAATCTCGATGTGAATGCAGGAAGTGATGGGGTAAGTGTGGAAACTACAACAGAAGAATAAAATTAATTAAACTTTGTAAATAATAAATCTTGATTAAATAAAAATAAATTTAATCGGATTAACAAAAAAAATGAAAAATAAAAAAGGTATTATTCAAACTGGCGTAGTTGTGGCAATTGTCGCAATTTTGGGTTTGACCATTGCTGGTACTGGCTACATGATGTATAAAAAAAATATGCCAAGTGTAGAGGTTGGTGCAGATGGGGTGGAAGTTGATGCTGACGGAGTGAGTGTAAAAACGGGAAGCGATGGAGTGAGTGTTAATATGGATGGAACAAGTGTTGATACCAATGGTGGAAATGTGAGTGTTAAGACTAATGGAACCACAGTTAATACTGGCGGAGAAGTTCAAGAAGGAGAAGAAGTTAAGGCTGAAGAAAAAGTTAATACAGTTTTGATTTTTGATGCTTCTGGAAGTATGTCTGCGCAGGCTCAGGGAGGAACCAGAATTAAACTTGCCAAAGATGCGATGACTAAATTTGTTGATAATCTTAAGTCTGATGTTAATTTGAGCGTAGTGGCTTATGGGCATAAGGGAAATAATACTCAAGCCGGAAAAGCAGTTTCTTGTGCTGGGATAGAAGAGATTTATTATATGGGAGAAGTAAATGCAAGTATTGTTAAATCAAAAGTTAATGCCCTGAATCCAAATGGTTGGACTCCAATTGCGGATTCTTTGAAGAAAGCCGAGAACATACTTGTAACAAAAGCTACCCAAGGGAAAAAGCATATAGTTTTATTAAGCGATGGTGAAGAGACTTGCGGTGGCGATCCAGTTGCTTATGCTTGCGAATTGAAATCTAAGGGAATTTCAGTAGATGTAATTGGACTTGATGTTACTGGAGCTGTAGCTAAGCAATTAACCGACATTTCTAAATGTGGAGGTGGAGAATATTACTCAGTTGATAGTGCTAGTGATTTTGATGTGGTGGTAAATGATATGGGAGTAAAAGTAAATACTGGAAATCTTAATGTGGATATTTCTGGAGATAGCGTAAAGGTAAACACTGGAGATTTAGATGTAACAACTGATGGGTCAGGTACAAAAGTTGACGCTGGCGGAGTGAAGGTTGATGCCAATGATAACGGGGTAGATGTGGATGTGAATTCTTATGTTCCTTCTTTCTAGTAATTATTTTTTTAAAGTATTGATTTGTATTTTAAGACTTACAAAGTGAATAAAATAAAAGCCACCAACATCACCGGTGGTTTTTATTTTTTATATCAGAAAAGCACTATTGCGAAAGATTTGTCAAAGTTGTAGTATTATATGGATGGTAAATACTAGTAAAATACAATAATATGGCAAAAAAAGAAGAAAAAAAAGAAGTAGTTTGTGTGATTGGATTGGGTTATGTTGGACTTCCCTTGGCAGTTCGAGCTCAAGAAAGGGGCTATAAAGTTATTGGAGTCGAATTGGATGAAAAGAAAGTGGAGCGGATAAATAAAAAAATTTCTCCAATTGATGATGAATTTTTAATTAAAAACTTGCCTCTTTTTCCTTTTAAAGCTACTTCTGACGCTAAGGAAATAAAAAAAGCAGATATTGTTTTGATTTGTGTTCCAACCCCCGTGGATAGTTTGTATAATCCAGATTTAGGACCAGTGCGCGGAGCTTGTGAAATGATAGCTAATAATTTCAAAAAAGGCGCGTTGGTAATTTTAGAATCAACTGTGAATCCTGGAGTATCTGAAGAAGTTGTGAAACCAATTTTTGAATCATATGGTTATAAAATCGGAATAGATGTTTTTATTGCTCATTGTCCAGAGAGAATTAATCCTGGCGATCCAAAATGGAATGTCACCAACATTCCAAGAGTAGTAGGCGCTTTTACGCCCAAGGGATTAGGTAAGGCAAAAACTTTTTATGAATCAATCGTAGATGGAACTATTCGACCGATGAAGCACATTAGGGAGGCGGAAGCTTGTAAAGTGGTAGAAAATTCATTTCGCGATATTAATATAGCTTTCGTGAATGAACTTGCTAAATCTTTTGATGCGCTGGGGATTGATGTAAAAGATGTGATTGATGGCGCTAGTACTAAGCCATTTGCTTTTATGCCTCATTATCCATCTTGTGGAATTGGAGGGCACTGCATCCCTGTTGATCCTTATTATTTAATTGAAAGAGCCAAACAAGCCGGCTTTGATCATAAATTTTTAAAAACTTCTCGAGCAATTAATAATTCTATGCCAGAATATGCAGTGGAATTGTTACAAGATAAATTGAATGAAATAAAGATGCCACTTAATGGTACTAATGTTGGAATATTGGGAATTGCTTATAAGGCCAATGTGGATGATGATCGTGAATCTCCTTATTATGGAATTGTAAAAGCTCTAAAGAAACATAAAGCTAATGTTCATTCTTTTGATCCACATATCAAAAGTAAATCAACAGTAAAAACATTGGAGGCATTGTTAAAAAAATCCGATGCGATAATTTTGGTAACTAATCATAAAGAGTTTGAGATCTTAACAGGGGAATTATTAAAGAAATATGGCGTAAAAGTAATTATCGATGGGAAAAACTGTTTAAATAAAGATGAGATAAAAAAAACCGGAGTTATTTATAAGGGAATTGGAAGATAAATAAATTTGCAAAGTTCTCAAAAAGTAATCATAGAAATAAAAACCACTAGATTTTTTCTAGCGGTTTTTTATAATTTTATTTGTATGCTAAAATTATAAAGGTTCATTATGAAAATAGAAAAAAGAATAAAAATTAAAAGGGAGGATTTGAATACAGAGAAAAAAATAACTGAATTTTTAGAGATGCAAGTATTGGCGATTGCAAAAGTTCAATTAGAAATGGAACCGCAGTTGGTGTGGCAATTCCAATAATGGGGGGAATATAATGCCAACACAATTAAGGTTAACATGTCGAATTGATGCATGTAAAAAAAGCACCTTTTGTTATAAATGTCGCAAATTAACTTGTAGAATTGAAACTGACAAGCAGTGTGTTCAGTTAGGATTTATCGATCCGAGAGGGAGAATATTGTGTCCCAAGTGTCGCTTCAAAGATTTGCAGGCGGCCGTGGAAAAAAACAGCAAGTGATTTCATGGAGGATTCCTTACAGAGGAATCCTCATTTTATTAGCCAGAAAAACCACCGCCCCTAGGCGGTGTGTGCGCTTAAGATTACACAGGCTTTGCCACTAAACTTTTTTCACTAACTTTTTGACAGCAAAAAGTTACAAAAACTGCCACACGTACTCCTAAAATAAATAAATCTAACTCTCGTTCCGCTAAAACTTCAGACTCCGCATTCGCTACGTAATAAAGTTTCTTAACGCTCCCTCTCAAGTTGATTTATTTTATTTTAGTCGTAAAGTGCGGACCCTGTATTTGATATGTATTTAATCTTAAAGCCCGCAAGGCGGGTAGGATAGAAACCGCCAGCATTGCTGGTTTTAATTTTAATTCAATAAGATAGGATTATCTTCTTTGCTAGGAGAGGGATAAGTTAAGTTTTCCGAATCAGGAATAGCATTTCTTAATTCTTTTGATTTTTTCTCCCATTCCTCAATTTCTTTGGCGGCCTCCTCCATATCGTTTTTAAATTTTTCAATATTTGGATTTTGGTTTTGCAATTCATTTTTTGCTTTTTTGTATCCCCAATAGCCGACAAATATGATCATACTCATAGTTAAAAGCGTTATTATTAGGCATCCGCCAATAATCCAAACCCAAAGAGAAGTCTTTTTTTTAATATTTATTTCTG
>DNVQ01000020.1 GCA_003507475.1 Candidatus Moraniibacteriota bacterium
ATATGGATATCACCAGCTGATAACAAAAGAGCAGAGGCAATTATTATTTCAAATAATTCATTGGAATTAATATTTTTTATATTATCTTTAAATTTGGTTAAATTTTTAATGTAGGAATTAGAGTCTGTTAGGTTTTTTTCTGATATCAAAATACTCCTAGATAATGATTGCGCCATTAAGTTTTCGTAGAGATCTTGTAGAAAAGACGTTTGACCGGTAACTCTCCAAACTTCTTCCATAGAAGTTATGCCTTCTAAAACTTTTATAATTCCATCTTGGGTCATTGTTACCATGCCATCCTCTAGGGCGGCTTTAGTTATTTCACTTTCACTAGCCATCTCAATAATTAGTTTTTCCATTTTTTCATTTATGGTGAGGGTTTCAAATATTCCTATTCTTCCCTTGTAGCCTAAATTATTACAATGGGTGCATCCCTTGGGCTTATATAAAAATTCTATTGTTTTTGGAATTTCTATTTTAGATTTTGGAGAAATTATTGAAATTAATTTTTTTATAGTGTCGATTGTTTCAGGAGCTGGCCTATATTTTTCTTTGCAATGAGAACAAAGTTGTCTTACCAAACGTTGAGCCATAAAAATATTTATCGAAGAGGCAATTAGAGAGGGTCTTATGCCCAATTCTAATAATCTGGAAACTGATGCGGGAGCATTGTTTGTGTGAAGAGTAGAAAATACCAAATGACCCGTTAGCGCTGCATTTATAGAGATTTCAGCTGTTTCGTTATCTCTTATTTCTCCCACCAAAATAATATCTGGATCTTGCCGAACTATTGCTCTTAATCCATCGCTAAAAGTAAAACCCTTATCATTTTGCACTTGGGTTTGTGAAATTCCTTTTATTTCGTATTCAATAGGGTCTTCAATGGTGATAATTTTTACATTGGGTGTGTTTAATTTTTTTAAAAAAGAATAGAGGGTAGTGGTTTTACCGCTTCCGGTGGGGCCGGTTATTAAGACCATTCCATTGGGTTTAGATAGTTGAATAGATACTTGTTCACTAGATAAGCCTTTCAACCCCAGGCTTTCAACATCTACTGCAATGGACGATTGACTTAACAATCTAAGTACGATACTTTCCCCATATTTTCCAGGAATGATACTGACACGGATATCCACTCTTTCACTTTCATTTTCTTTGTCTATATTGATTGTAAAGTGCCCATCTTGCGCGATGTCTTTTAAATTTAATTTCATTTTTCCAACCATTTTTATTCTGGACAATATTGATTTATAGGCAGGTGGAAAAAAATTTCCAATACTTTGTAAAACCCCATCAATTCTATAGCGCATTCGTATGCTTGTTTTTTGCGGTTCAAAATGAACATCACTAGCGCCCATCTTGATGGCTCCAGAAAATACGGTTTTTAATATTTCGGTAGTATTCATTTCTGACATTCTTTCTTTTAAAGAAAGCAATTCTTTGAATTTCTCTTCAAATTCATCTAGGTCTTTTCCAGAAAGAGAAATAAGAAAAAAATCCAATGTCTCAATTAAAATATTTTCCCTATATTTTCTCCAGAGATTGTCCATAGATGATTGAGAAATTACATAGATATTTATTTCCCAACCCTTGTCTGTTTCCAGTGATTTTAAAAAGCGCAAAGTTTCTTCGTTGGTTGGATCAGATGTGACTATTTGAGCTTTTTTCCCAATTTTTTTTATTATTCCCACCTTAAAATTAACTGAATCTTCTTCAGAAATATTTCGCAATACTTCTATATCTAAGGGAAAAATATTTAGATCAACATAAGATAGATTTAGCTCTTTTGCCAACCTGGATGCTACTTGCTCTTCTTCTTCGTGATTGAAAGTAGAAATCTTTTTATTAATCAATTCGGTTTTTTTTGTGTCTTGTTCTTTGTTTTTTTTCTCAGTAATAGTAGTTGTCATATTTTTTAATTTTTATTTTGTAGTTAGTTTAGCAACATTCATATTATAACATAAAAACCGATTTAATTGTCGGTTTTTTTTCATAAATTTTATCCAAACGTTTTTTATCTAAGTGCTGATTTTTTTAATCTTTCCAAGCAATAATTTTCAGCGTCTGTAATATCTTGAAAATTTAGTTCAAATTCAAAAACGTCACCTATAAGTGTGCTGTTTTCAAAAGGAGCCGGATGGGCCATTTTTTCAGTATCGGTAAATTTTAAAATACCCTTAATTTTTTGATGAGAGGATGCGTATAGAATTAAAAATATCTCCCCAGCTTCATAATTGCTCTGAATTTTTTCAAGAATAAATGATATATCAGCTGGCTCTGTCCGACTTTGAACAAAGTCCTCTATCGAGACAACGGACCAAACAAGCCTTAAGTTATCATCCCATTTTAGTTTGGACATAATTCTTCCCCAGAGTTTCAGCGTATTAAAAGGTTGCGTTTTAAATAAATGACGAATGATTTCTTGTTGATTAGCTCCCAGTATCATCAAATCAGATGATATTTTTAAGGCGTGTGGGGTGGTTTTGGTGTTTTGAAAACTTTTAGTAGCACTGATAATTCCTGTTAAAAGGCATTTGGCAATATTATCCTTGATTAAAGAATTATCAAATTGAGCAAAAAAATCAAAAAGAATCTCAGATACCGAGGAGGCCTTTATATCAACTAGATTAATTTGGCCAAAATTATCATTAGTGCTGTGGTTGTCAATATTAATGATGGGAACTTCGTAAAAAATATCCGGGTTATCTTCAAATATTTTTCCAAAAGATTCTTTGTCCGGGGAATTTATACAAATTAACAAATCATATTTGAATTCAGCCGGTATGAATGAGAAATCTCTTGGATCAATGGCACCGTTTTCGGGGGTTATATAAATTCTGGTTTCATCTTCTAATCTTTGGGTTTTTATATTAGTTATTTTGTTATACTTGGTATTGAAAGATAAGATAAAATCTCTGGCTCCCAAAACACTGCTTTGAATATTATCAGGCTGGGGAAGAAAATTAAGTTTAGAAATATTTCTAAGCGGGTCATTGGTGGCAATGTCGGATTCAATATTTTTTTCTTTTAAAAATAAATATAAAGCAAGCCCGGCACTTATAGCATCGTTACTTGGATTTTGAGGAAGTAAAATTAATATCTTTTTAGCAGATAAAATGGTTTCTTTGATTTGATCATTAATTTTGAGGGCCATATTATATAAGTAAATCTAAGTATAAATATTATTTCGATTAGTAAGTAAAAATAGCAGAGAAAAGAATGTCTGTCAAATCGGGATTAGAAACATGGAAATTGTTTTAAGTTTCAAAAATGTTTTAATTGTTCGGAATGTTAGAGTCATTGAATTATTAGATTGTTTTTGTGATTTTTTTGCGGATTTGTGTTTGTTTGTACGAGTTGTTATGAAGATTAGATCCGTGGGGCTTAAATAAATTAAATTTGTTGTCTTTGTGCAAAAAATCGGCATCTTTGTTTGACAAATTCGTTTAAATCTGCTAAGATAGTGGTGAAGTTATAGGAGGTACAGGTTCGCGGATAAGCGAATCTTTTTTTATAAATAACTTCTGAAAAATAATTAGATGAATAAACGTATTTGTTAAAATACAAAAGTTACCAGTTACTGATTACCAGTTACTAGTTACTGAGTAAAATAATATGACAAAAAAACAAGAAGAACAAAGAGCAGGCATAAATTCAAATGAATTCAATAGCGCCATATCTCAAATCTGTGATGAAAAGGGGATAAATAAAGATAAGGTAATGCAAACAGTTGAAGCTGCTTTAGCGGCAGCCTATAAAAAGGATTATGGAAAAAAGAGTCAAAACATTAGAGCTGAAATTGGCGGAGTTTCAGGTGGAGTTAAATTTTTCTTAATAAAAGAAGTGGTTGACGAAAGCGTAAGAGAATTTGTTGATTTAGAAAATGCAGAGGATGAAATTAAAAAAGAAGCTCCAGCAAGGGGATTAAAAGAAAATAGCGGTGATGAGGAAAAAATGCCTCGTTTTAATCCAGAAAGAGACATTAAGCTGGAGGATGCTTTGAAAATAAAAAAAGATGTTAAAATTGGAGACACCATAGAAACTGAGCTAGAAACTCAAGAGAACTATGGTCGAGTAGCTGCGCAAACCGCCAAGCAAGTGATTATTCAAAGAATTAGAGAGGCTGAAAAAGATGCGATGTATGAAGAGTACAAAGAAAAAGAAGGCGAAATCCTAAATGGAATAGTGCAAAGAATAGAGGGACAGAATATTTTTATTGATCTAGGAAAAGCAACGGGGATATTGTTTCCCTCAGAACAAGTAAAGGGAGAAAATTATAGAATTGGGCAAAGACTCAAGGTTTATTTAGGAAAGATTGAGGCTGATAACAGAGGTCCTGGCATAATTTTAAGTCGAACTCATTCCGAAATGGTAAAAAAATTATTTGAATTGGAGGTGCCGGAAATATTTTCTGGTACAGTTGAAATAAAAAATATCGCCAGAGAGGCGGGCTCCAGAACAAAGATAGCCGTTGTCGCCAAAGAAGAGGGAATTGATCCAATTGGTTCTTGTGTGGGACAAAAAGGAACTCGAGTTCAGGCGATTATTGATGAATTAGGTGGAGAAAAAATTGATATTATCGAATGGAATGAAAATATAGAAAAATTTATATCCGCCGCCCTTAGTCCGGCTAAAGTTTTAGCTGTGAATATTAAAAATGAGGAAAATAAGGAGGCTGTAGCAATTGTTCCAAGTGATCAATTGTCTTTAGCCATAGGGCAAAAGGGACAAAATGTAAGATTGGCGGCTAAACTTACTAGTTGGAAAATTGATGTTGTTGGGGATGACAATATTGAAAAGAAAGAAGCCAAGCCTGTGGAGAAAGTTGAAGCTAAGGATGAGTCAGAAGAAAAATAATTAAAATTAAAAGAAGAAAGATTTTATGAAAATTAAACAATTACCGAAGTCAAAAATAGAATTTAAATTAATTATTTCATGGGATGAATGGAAGGTTTTTTTGGATGAAGCTACTAAAAAAGTTTCTCAAGATATTAAGATTGAAGGATTTCGTCCAGGCAAGGCTCCCAGGAAAATAGTCGAGCAAAAAGTTGGAAAAGATTCAATCTTGAGTGTTGCTGCCGAAAGCGCTATTCAAAAATTTTATCCAGAAAAAATAAAAGAATTAAAAGAGACAGTTATCGGATCGCCTGAAATAAATATTTCTAAATTGGTTGAAGGAGAAGATTTGGAATTTGTGGTAGTGGCTTCAGTTATTCCTACGGTTGAAATTAAAGACTATGAAAAAGAAATAAAAAAAATAAATACTCAGTATTCTAAGGAAAACTTAGAAATAGGAGATGAGGAAATTTCAAAAGAGCTTGATAAATTGGCCAAAAGCAGAGCGAAATTAGTTACTGTAAGAAGAGCTGCTCAGGAAAAAGATTCAGTTATTGTTGATTTTGAGGTAAGGAAAGACGGGGTCTTGATTGAAGGAGGTATTGCTAAGGATCATAATCTTATTTTGGGAAGCAACGTTTTTATTCCAGGATTTGAAGAGCAATTAATTGGAATGAAAGAAGAGGAGGAAAAAGAATTTGAATTAAGTTTTCCCAAAGAATATCATGAAAAAAATTTAGCTGGAAAACCTGCTCAATTTAAGGTTAAAATTAAATTAGTGCAAGAGAGAGAAGTTCCTGTAATTAATGATGAGTTTGCTCAAGCACTGGGGGATTTTAAGGATTTAGAAGCTTTAAAAAACAATATTAAAGACGGAATGTTAAAAGAGCAAAAATTTAAAAAACAAGAAAAAAGAAGAGGAGATATAATGGAAGTTTTGATAGAAAAAACTAATTTATCCCAAGAACTTCCAGAGATTTTAGTTCATGAGGAAATTCACAAAATGTTACATGAGTTGGAGTCTCAAATCGGGCAAATGGGTATGAGTTTGGAGGATTATGTTGGACAATTGGGTAAAACCATAGAAGACCTGGAAAAGGATTGGGCTCCTCAGGCAGAAAAAAGAATCAAAGCAGCTTTGGCTCTTGAGCAAATAATAAAAGAAAAAGAAATTAATGTTTCTTCAGAAGAAATAGAGGAAGCAATGAATAAAACCTTGCAATTTTATAAAAATGAGAAAGATATGAAAGATAAAATTGATTTAAAAAGGCTCTATGATTACACACACAGCATGTTAAAGAATGAAGAGGCTTTTAAATTATTGGAAAAAATGTAGCCTCTACGAAATACCGCGTAAAATAAAAAATAAATTTTTTATCACCTGGCAAGCGAATCTCTTAGAATATGCGAATAAAATTATAATTGTTATGTTGTTAAAATTGTTTTGATGACTGATGACTGATGGCGGATGACTGTTGACTTATTATTTTTCGTATAAGAGATAAATGCAAACATACATATTTTTTAGGTAGGGTCGAATGAAATTTTCAATTTTGGAAGAAATGGGCGACTGAGATATTATTAATGATAAGAATAGGTTAATGCTTCTCAAAACAAGTTGTTGGGAAATTTATATTTTTTTCAACTTGCCAAGAGACAAAATATTATGAATAAAATTTCAAATCAATTTTTAATTCCAACCGTAATTGAAAAAACCAATTATGGTGAAAGAGCTTATGATATTTATTCTAGGCTTTTAAAGGATAGGATCATTTTTATTGGCTCTCCAATTGAAGACAATATGGCTAACGCGGTGATCGCGCAGTTATTGTTCTTGGAATCTCAAAATCAGAAAGAAGATATTAAAATATATATTAATTCTCCAGGGGGAGTTGTCACCTCTGCTTTGGCCATTTATGACACCATGCAGTATGTAAAGCCAGATGTTCAAACCATATGCGTCGGCTTAGCCGCTTCGGCTGCTTCTCTTCTTTTGGCAGCAGGTGCTAAAGGCAAAAGGATGATTTTGCCAAATGGCGAGGTGATGATTCATCAAGTAATGGGAGGCGCCAGGGGACAGGCAACTGATATAGATATCCACGCTAGACAAATTCTCAAAACCAAGAAAAAACTAAGCGAAATTTTAGCTAAGCACACCGGGCAAAAATTTAGTAAAATAGAGGAAGATACGGAAAGGGATTATTTTATGAGTGCTATAGAAGCTAAAAAATATGGAATAGTTGATAGAGTTATTTAATATTTTTTTGTTTTTTCTAAAAAGTGTTATAATGTAACAAAGCCAAAATTTACATCTTATAAAAATAAATATAAAAACCAAAAAATATGCCAAAATTTCTGTATGTAGCCAAGAATTATGATGGCGAAATAAGAACCGGTGAATTAGTTGCCAAAGATGAGCAAGGAGTAGCTCAGCAATTAAAAGCGGATGGTTTTTTGGTTACTTCAGTTAAAGAAATAGAAGATGATGATGGCAAGGTAAGGGTGGATTTTATGGATAGATTTACCAAGATAGCGCTTAAGGATAAAATGATGTTTACTCGAAATTTAAGTGTGATGATAAGCTCTGGCTTAACTATTTCTAAATCAATAAGAAACTTAGCGGATCAAACTAAAAATAAAAGATTTAGTCAGATTTTGCTAAGTATTCATGAAGATATTAAGTCCGGAAAAAATCTTTCAGACGGAATGGCAAAATATCCAAGTGTGTTCAATGAGCTTTTCATTAATATGGTTAGAATCGGAGAAACTGGAGGAAACCTAGATGAAACTCTGAGTATCATAGCTGTGCAGCTTGAGAAAGAGCACGCATTGCTTAGTAAAGTGAGGGGGGCACTTATGTATCCCGCTGTTATAATGGTTGCAATGGCTGGTGTCGCGGTATTGATGCTTACCTACGTTCTTCCTCAAATGACTGGGGTATTTAAGGATATGGATGTGGAGCTTCCCAAGAGCACTCAATTTATCATAAAAACAAGTGATATTTTTAAAGAACATAGCGTATTGGTTATTGTTGCAATGATAGCTATTGTTGTTGTTTTAAAAATAGCTGCCAAGACGAAAATCGGAAAGAGGATAATAAGTTATATGGTATTGAGAATACCAGCCATTAATAATATTGTTATAAAAACAAATTGTGCTAGATTTTCTAGAATTTATAGCTCTCTTTTAAGGAGTGGAGTAACTTCTTTGGATGCTTTGAAAATAGTGGCTAATACTCTCTCGAATTATTATTATAAAAAAGCTATACGCGAAAGTATAAAACAAATCCAAAAAGGAGTGGATCTGAGCAAAGTTATCGGAGAAAATGATAAAATATTTCCAGTTTTAGTTAAGCAGATGGTCGAAGTGGGTGAGCAAACCGGAGAAACGGAGGCGATTTTAATTAAAATGGCAGAGTTTTATGAGGATGAGGTGAATCAAGTAACAAAAAATATTTCTTCTATTGTAGAGCCAATTCTGATGTTATTTATGGGTATCGCGGTGGGATTTTTTGCCATCGCGATGTTACAGCCAATGTATGGATTGATGGAAAATATCAAATAATTTATTAAGTTGTGTTGACAATCGGAAAGATTTATAATACTATTTTATAAGTGTTTCATAAAGATATATCGCGGGGTAGAGCAGTCTGGCAGCTCGTCTGGCTCATAACCAGGAGGTCGCAGGTTCGAATCCTGCCCCCGCAACATAAGAGAGGAGTATCTGGTATTTAGTATTTTGTATCTAGTTTTTTGAATACTAAATTCGAAATATTTGATACAAAATACTAAAATGCCAGGATAGCTCAGTTGGTTAGAGCGCAGGACTCATAAGCCTGAGGTCGAGAGTTCGAATCTCTCTCCTGGTACAGCGGAAAATTCGTAATTTGAATATCGAAATCCGAAACAAGATAGAGTTGATTTCAAAGATTTGTTTAGAATTTCGTGCTTCGAATTTGAAGTTTAAATAAACGGGGGCGTAGCTCAGCTGGTTAGAGCGATTGCCTGTCACGCAATAGGTCGCCGGTTCGAGTCCGGTCGCTCCCGCCACGTCGTTCGCGAACGACGTGGCCCGCCACAAAAACGTTGGCCGGGTCACAAATTCGCGAATCATAAACAGGGTTATTTTCAGCCTTGTTTTTTTATTTACAAATAATGATATAATAAAACCAATATATTTTATAAACTTTTATTATATGTGGTATGTTTATGTACTTCAATCATTAAAAAATCAAAACTGGTTCTATAAAGGATCAACTCCTGACTTAAAAAGAAGATTTATTCAACATAGCAGCGGAGAAGTTCAATCTACTAAAGCATATTTGCCAGTACGATTAGTATATTATGAGTCATATCTAACAGAAAAATCTGCAAGACTCAGGGAATCAAACATTAAGAAAAGTGGCTCTGTCTGGAAACCGCTTATGGATAGAATAAAAAACAGTTTATTGACTTAAAGCGATAACGGATAATGGAATAAGTTATGAAAAATTTTAAAAATTGGATAATTATAGATAAAGAAGGGCTTGTAAAGACAAAGGTTATGCTTAATCACAAAGATGATCGTTTAAGAGAAGTAATCATATTGAAACATTTTATTAAGTTTTATGAATTAGCGTATGGAATAAAACTGCCATACAATATTATTGAAAGAGATAATCCGCACGATTTTACTCTTGGATTTTATGACAAAGAGAAAACTTTTATTGAAATAGTCTCAATAAGTGACAAATACTGGGGGCACAAAATTCAAAACATGAAAGAAAAATTGGAAAAATTATTAAATGAAAAGAAGATAAATTATCCCATTATAGCGTTTCTCCCTCATAATACCAACACTAGAGAATTAAAAAAAATAATAAAAAATTTGGAGTTAGATCATTCCATATTAGATATTGAAAGATCCGTAACCATTTTTAGGGAAGCAAAAAAGAAAAAGGGTGCCATTATAAAAAGGCTTAGTGGCTCTGAATTAAGCATAATAGTTGTAGATGGAGAAAAATTATCATTAAAAGATGTTATTAATGAGAGTATAGAAAATAAAGAAATTAAAGGCTATAAAAATATAGATAAAATGATACTTATTGTTGATGATAAATTTATTTCTTATTCTAGGAAAGAAATCGAAGAAATTTTAACACTATTAGCAATTGAAAATAAAGATAGCCTTTTTAAAGAAATTTTTATTTATTCTGGATATTATTCTGAGGATAATGGATATTCTTCATTGTTTTCAATTTTTCCTATAAAAAAACTTTAAATTTAAAAATTTTTTGTTTTGACAAAAGGCTTATTTTAAACTATAGTACAAAGTAGTAATTATTAATGAAAAAAGTTGGTTTTTGAGAGAAACTTATACTTGAAACCTGAAATTTGAAATAGATCCTGAAATAAATTCGGGATGACGGGCGGATTTATTTTAAATTCCTTGTTTCAAGATTCTTTCAAGACCAAAAACAAAGTATGGAAGAAAAAAAATGGACTCTCCAAATTGGAGGTCGTGAACTCCAAATAGAAACAGGAGTTTTGGCTAAACAAGCCAATGGATCAGTGAAGGTTAGTTATGGCGACACCGTGGTTTTGGCCACCGCGGTTATGAAAACCGGAGCAGCTAGCAATATGGGATATTTCCCCTTGATGGTGGATTATGAAGAGCGTTATTATGCTGCTGGAAAAATTAAAGGATCCAGATTTATCAAAAGAGAGGGTCGTCCATCTGATGATGCTATTTTGACTGGAAGAATGGTGGATAGAACAATTCGACCACTTTTTAATCATAGAATGAGAAATGAAGTGCAAGTTATAATTACTGTTTTATCTATTGATGGAGAAAATGATCCAGACACAGTTTCAATGATAGCGGCTTCAGCAGCTCTTTCAATTTCCAGCATTCCTTGGAATGGTCCGATTGGAGCAGTTAAAGTGGGAAAGGTTAACGGGGAATTAGTGCTTAATCCTATTAATGGTGACTTGCACGAAGGAAGTTTGAATTTAGTGATGGCTGGAACTGAGGATAAGACCAACATGATAGAATCTGCGGCCAAAGAAATTCCAGAAGAAGAAATGTTGGAAGCTTTTGAATTTGGACAAAGCGCTCTCTCAAAAATTGCTTCGTTTATAAAAGATATTCAAAAAGAAATCGGCAAAGAAAAGGCTGAGCCAGCCCTACTTCAGGGGGAGCCTGAATTTGAAGAGAAGATAAGGGGGATGTTTATGACTGAAAAACTTGAAAAAGCTCTTTATATCAAAGAAAAAAAAGAGATGGAAAAAGCAGTGGGAGAAATAAAAGATGAGGTCTTTGCTTATATTAAAGAAAGCTATTCAGAAGATTTTGACAAGCGAAAAGATATCGCTAATTTGATTTTGGATGAAGTTTGCGATGAAACGGTTCATAGAAATATTATTGAAAATGACAAGCGCCCGGATGGACGAGGACTTAAGGAAGTACGAAAAATTACTATCCAAACAGGTATTTTACCTAGAACTCATGGAACGGGATTATTTACTCGAGGTGAAACTCAAGCTCTGACAGTAACTACTCTTGGGTCTCCCGGAGACGAGCAAATAATTGACACGATGGAGGTGGATATGAAAAAAAGATATATTCATCATTATAATTTTCCTCCATTTTCTGTTGGCGAAGTCCGATTTATGCGTGGCCCAGGCAGGAGAGAAATAGGTCACGGAGCTTTGGCAGAAAAAGCTTTGGTCCCAGTGCTTCCTTCTAAAGAAGAGTTTCCCTACACAATGCTTTTGGTTTCTGAGGTTTTAGAATCAAACGGATCTTCTTCAATGGCTTCCACTTGCGGTTCCACACTTTCTTTAATGGACGCTGGAGTGCCGATTAAGAGGCCGGTTAGTGGAATTGCGATGGGAATAATTGTTGGCAAAAACGATAATGAATTTAAAGTTTTAAGTGATATTCAAGGAATGGAAGATCACTATGGAGATATGGATTTTAAAGCAGCTGGAACAGAGAGGGGAATAACTGCTTTGCAAATGGATGTAAAACTGGATGGTGTTACATTAGAAATGCTAAAAAATGTCTTAATGCAATCTAAAGAAAGTCGAATGTTCATAATGGGTGAAATGCTTAAAGCGATTCCTGAGCCAAGAAAAGAAATGTCCCCTTATGCACCAAGAATTATAACTATTCAAATCAATCCGGAGAAAATCCGTGACGTTATTGGACCCGGTGGAAAAGTTATCAATGAAATTATTGACGAAACTGGAGTGCAAATTGATATAGAGGATAGCGGATTAGTTTTTATTACTTCTCCCGATCAAGCCTCAGCAGATAAAGCCAGGGAGTGGGTAGAAAACCTCACAAGGGAAGTAAAAGCTGGAGAATTATTCAATGCCAGAATTGTTAAAATAATGGATTTTGGAGCTTTCGCTCAAGTTTTACCAGGCCAAGATGGATTAATTCACATTTCAGAGTTGTCAGAAAAAAGAGTTAATAAAGTTGATGATGTGGTTAAGGTGGGAGATATGGTTATGGTAAAAGTCAAGGAGATAGATAAGATGGGCAGAATAAATCTTTCCATGAAAGATGCAAAGAAATAAAATTTATCATGTTTTATTAAAAAAGCGATTCACAAAGAGTCGCTTTTTTAAAATTGTTAAATTGGCGTATTGCTAAATTGTTAAAATAACATAGAACATAAAACACATAGCATATATAATTAAATATTGATCATGAAAGCAAATGAGCATTAAAACATAAAAACAAAAACCATTTAACTAATCAATCATTTAACTATCCTGCTATCTATTTATTAATCTAAGTTTCAGATTCGTAATTTCATAAAATTCGTATTTCGTAGAGGGCTATACATTTGGCAATAACTAAAAAATGTTGTAGTATTAATATGTAAAAATTACTTTTTATGTATGTTCAATAAAAAAAATAACAAAATAAAAACTGAGAGTGAATATGTGGGATTTGCAAAGCTTCACACAATGAAAGATGACCTTTCGGCAGAAAATAAAAAAAATAGAGAAGATATAAATGCAGAAGTTAAGGTTGAAAAAAATATTAATGTTGTGGGTAATAGCCCCTTTTTAAATAACACTGAAAGAGTACTAGACAAAAAAGAATCTAATCTTGATTTGCAAAAAGAAACAAGTGGACAAGATAATAGACAATTTGAAGTTCCTAAATCAAGTGGTTTTCCCCAAATGCCAAAGCAGAACCAGGATTCATCTTTTAGTAATTCCAATGAAAATATTGTAAGTGAAGATTTTACGGGAAAAAGTGAAAAAAAATCATTTCTCGCTTATGTAATAATTTTTATAGTAATTTTATTATTAGGTGCAATAGGATATTATGTTTGGATGGCAAAGGGGCAGAAAAATATGGCCGATTTTGGATCTGATGCATCTAAGGATTCCAGTGAGGAGAGCGCAATTCCTTCGAATGAAAACTCTAATGGGAATTATTCTGGAGCTATAAATGATTTATCTGATAATAACGAAGAATTTTCTGAAAAAGTTAATTTTATGATTATAAGCAAAGAAAACTTAAATCAAGCTGGAATTACAAAATCAATTGAAAGTAAATTCATAGAAATGGAAAAATATAGCGGAAATCAACTGGAATTCTTAATAGTTGATGAGAATAATAAGCCAATTTTATTTAAGGATTTTATAGACAGCTTCAAAGTGACTCTTGATTCAGGAACAATGAGCGGTTTATCTGAAGATAACTTCTCCCTCTTTTTATATAAAAATAAAGAAATAAAAAGAGTTGGAATGGTGGTGGGAGTAAAAAATAGGGACGCACTAAGAAAAAATTTAGCTGCAAATGAGGTATCCTTAATTGATAATATGAATTCTTTGTTTGTTTATAATAAGCCAGATCATTCTTTAAATAAAAAGTTTAATGAAAGTGAATATGATGGCAATATCATTAGGTATGTTAATTTGAATAAAAATGCGAATTTGTCCTTAGATTATTCTATTATTGGTGATTACCTAATTTTTGCAACTAGCAAAGATAGTGGAAGGTTGATTATTGATAAATTATCCGATGAATCAGAGCCTAGAATTGATATTTTTACTCCAGAGAATTAAATTTAGAGAAGTATTTTGATAAACTGTGGATAAGTTGTGTATAAAATGTTTAAAAAATATTGATTTTTTTAACAAAATTAATAAATTTTTCTAAATATTTTTTGAAAATTAAGTTATTACTAAAAATATGGCTTAAAATAAGGGTTTGTGCCAGTAAGAATTGACCAAAGTCCATTTTTTTGTTATAATTAACATGTAAGTTGAAATTGCATCTTGAAAATTAAATATTTGTTATCTGGTAGAAGAAATCTTTAGCGGTTTTTATCTAAACAGCTCAAGTTTTCTTCTACTATTCTCCATGCATCAAAAAGAAGTAAACATACTTCAAAAAAATAAAAAAAACAAAAACAAAAAAACAAATTTATTGGTCCCACCGAGTTTGGGATAAAATCATTAATTCGGTGGGACTAATAAAATTTTCTTAAAAATAAAAATAAAAAAAGAAAATAAAGTTCTTTAAAAAAGGGTTCGTCCCAGAGAAAAGTAGAGGATAACAAAAGATATATGTAGTCAAAATACATGCAACCTATAACATCTGATTGCCTCTCACCCGGGCTAGGAGGTTTCCGGTTTACATGTTGGTGCATATAAAAAACACCAGGCGCTTAGCCACTTTATTTTATATTAGGGCCTCTAGCGCCTGGTTTCCATACCTTACCAGGTGTTTTTTAATTTAAGTTAAATTGATTGACATTTGAGTGGGTAAACAAAAAAGCGCTTCGTAATGAAGTGTTTTTTGATTTATTATATAGCAACCACCCCTGGGCAGTGTACACGTTTAAATTGTAAGGCTCTGCTCTTAAATTTTTTTAACTAACTTTTTGACAGCCCGCTTCGCCGAGGCGAGCCCGCTTCGACAAGCTTCAGCGAGGCGAGCAAAAAGTTACAAAAACCCTGAAAAGCACAAGGCCTCAGGGCACATCTGCCATACGTACCGTTAAAATATTATTATATATTTATATTGAGATCCCACATAAATGAATTTCTAAGACTCGCAAGCTCATTAAGAAATTCTATTTTCTGGGATGACACCTTTAGGATGTCAGTTTCTTAACGCTCCCTTTCGACCTGCCCGCCAATGCCTAATTAAATAAATATTAAGAAATGAATTATTTATTGTGTTAAATTGATTTAACAAAACATTAATTGATAATGGCAAGGCAGGCGGGGTTGATTTATTTTATTTTAGTCGTAAGGTGTGAACACTGTATCTGATGTGTGTTTGAAATATATTTAATATGTATTTATATGTATATGAACTTCAAAGTTCCCCTAAAGCGGAAAAAATAAAAACCATCAGCGTTGCTGATGATTTTTATTTTAGCAAAATTTGAATTCAAACTCATGAAAACATTAAAGTAATCAATCAAGAATTATTTATTATTAAAATTCAAAAGAACAAAGCGTTTTATTTTTATAGAATTTTTAAGTTCAAAGTTTTCTTTGTATTTTTCAATATTTTTATCTAAGTTTTTATTTTCAATTATAACAAAAAATATTTCTTGGTCCTTGATTTTATCCTGAGACAAGAATATTGATCGGATATCTTCTTTGTTGCAGATATATTCTAAAGATCTTTTGAATTTGAAATTTTCTATATAAATTTTTTCTAAGTTACTTTCTTGAGATATTTTTTTGATATGCTCGCACACTTCGTTGAGTTCTCCCAAGCTGATTCCGCCATAGCTACTTTCCGAAGTGGTGTAGCTATCTAGATTATAAGTTTTATAGTAATTTAGCAAGTTAAAAAAGCTCACAAGAAGAATAAAAAATGTAATTGGCACAAGATATACTTTTTTGAGCGAGGAGTTTAGTAATACCTGAATTATGAAACCAAGAAGTAAATAAGGCAAGAATTGTATTATGATAAAAAAGCGGATATTTAACTCATTTCCTACTGGAATAAGGAGCAGGAATGATAATGTGACAAAGGAAATTAGTAAGTATAGGGTATTTTTGCTTTTAGTTAATTTATTTTTCTTGAATATTAAATATACGCCGCTTAAAAATATTAATAAGGAAGATAAGAATAGAGTTATTTCAGCAACATTTTTAGATTTGAATAGTTTAATTATGTTCAGCCAATTTTTTTGCGGTTCAATTCCGCTTAGATGATAGGCACTGCCCTGAAGGAAAAATTGAGCGGTATTGGAAATATTTTTTAATATAGATAATTTGCTTTCGGTTTTTGTTTGAGTGCCAGCAATGAAATCTTGGATGTTTTTGCCCCCGTTATTAGCAGCTTCATAGATAAACGGCAAGTTGAGGAAAATAATTATGCAAAAAAGAACAAGGATTTTTTTAAAATTAATTTTTCCTTTTTTAAGATAAAGATAAGCAAGAGTTAAAAAAGTAAAAAGAGGCATTAAGATTAAAAGGGTGGTATGAAGTTGAATTCCAATGCCAATTATTACTCCTAAGAATATAAAATCACGATATGTAGAGGCGCGATTTATCGCGTCTTGATAGGAATAGTGAATAATTTTATTTAAAAGTAATAAAAAAGAAAAAACAAAAAAAGGAATGACATTGGGATTCCAAGCGAAATGAGCGTATTTCAGGGCATAAAAAGAAATAGCACAGAGAAATGTGAGAATAAGAGAGATGCTGGTTGGAAATATCTTTTTAAATAATAAATAGAATAAATAGATTGAAATTGTGGAAAGAATGGGAATAAAAAAGGCAATTCCGCTAGGAGTAAACCCGAAAATAGCACCGGATAAGTATTCCAAATAATAAAAAGCGGGTCCAAGATTAAATTTTGTGCCACCAGCTTTAGGCCCCAAAAGAGGGATTTCGCCTTGGCGCATTTCATCAATGATTTGGGCATCTCTCACTTGATCGTTATTAAAACGTAATAGTTCGGGAAAATTATATAATCTCAAAAAAGCGCCGATTAAAATTATTGATAAGAGAATAAGAGTAGTCTTATTGGAGACCCTACGAAGTAAGAATTTATACGAATTTACGAACATATGAGTTGAGTTGTTATGTTGCTAAGTTATTTATTATTTAGTTAGCGAATTAACGAGTTAACGAATTGATAACTAAGATTTAAGATGACTGATTACAGATGACTGATGACTTGTTGTTGTGTATTGTTTTAATGTTCTCGTGTTTTCATGATGCATATTCTATGCTTTATGTTTCATGCTACGTGACTTTTTATTTTTCAAATTTCACAATTTTGATAAAATTACCTGGCCGATTATCGATTAAAAGTTGCCAGACATAATTTTTATCTAAATTTTTGAAATAATATTGGCTATCTTTGGTAAATTGGGAATTAGGGGTAAATTCAAAATGATTTTTTTCTTTAAGTGCCCCTCTTTTGGAAATAACAAAATAATCCGGCTCAACTAGATTTAAATCTATTTTTCGACTTCTTAGGCATTGACCCTTAAAAAATCGGCAAACAGTGTCGCTATTAGACCAAATGATTAATTTTTCTGCTTGAGGCAAGGAATTTAAGTATTGAGCAGCTTCGTAAGCGCCATGACCCCAAGAGTCATGAATAGTATATTTTTGTGGTAAAAGAAGATTAGTATAGCTGAAGTAAAAAGGTTTAATTTGCCATAATTGAATTATTCCAATAATTAAAATTATACCGCTAAGAATGATAATATTTTTATTAGATTTAAATTTAAGCGCATTTAATAATTCTATCAGAGAAACAGCGCCAAAAATTAAAATAAATGGATAAAGAATGATGGAGTAACGGGCGTTGGTAACAATGTGGGCCAAAAGAGTGGAGATGAAATAGAGTATTGCAAAAAGAGATGTGGCAAAGAAAATTAAATAATTTTCGGGGGAAATCTTCTTTCTATAGGCTTGAATGGTGATAAAAATAACAAGTAATATTAAAAGCGGAGAGATAGAAAAAATAAAAGGGTAAGCCTCCATTAAGAATAATTTGGCAGTATCCATGATGGATTCATTTTTTCGATTCAAGAGAGGCTTGAAGTTGAATTCCTTGGGTTCATTAAGATAGGCCAGATCGCGCAACTCGCTTACGGGAGCAATTTTTTGATTGATCCAGACATTAAGAACGGAAATTATTATTAAGAAAGAAAGAAGAGAAAGACTCAAAGCTAAAATAATATTTTTTTTCTTGGCAATCGCTTGGTTAATTTGTCCTAAAATATCTTTTTTCCAAGTAATTAGAAGCGCCAATGCTAAAACTAAGCCAATGCCTAAAGAAATAATTTTTATATTTAAAAACTGAGAAATGCCCTTGAATAAATAATCCGGATTAACAAAAACGGCTGGAAGAAAAAAAGCGAAAACGCCAAGGGAGATAATAAATATTGTAATTATTTCTAAAATGTAATGAGTAAGGATTTTCCAATTAAATTTAAGAGCTTCTGAGGGTTCTTGAAAAATAATTTTTCCCAGCATGGCTAAGGTAAAGAAAGCAAAAAGAATAAAGGCGGTGTATTTGGAGAGCAAAGCCAAGCCAGTCAAGACGCCACAAGCGATGAGAAAGCTCCTGCTTTGAGTTTTAAGCAGGGCCAAGTAGGCCAAAGTTGAAAGACTACCAAAAATCCAAAAAAAGCTGTCAGGGTTAATAATTTGAGAGATTCCCAATAAGATTGAGTTGGTAGAGACCAAGATCGTAATGAGAAGCGCAAGCGGGTATGAATTAAGAGCTTTATAAGATAAATAAAAGAAAGCTAAAAGTGAAAGGGTGGCAAAAATTAAGATAGGTAAGCGAAAATTAAAGTTAGTTATTTCCGATTGTTGATAATTATATTTTTCAAATAATTTGGGATTAGCATGGTTTTCAATTGGTAAATATTGATTTTCTTTGGGATTGGGTTCAGAAATAAGTCCAAAGCCTGAAATAAGAGCCACGGTCACGCCGGGTTTATCATTGATATAAGTTTTTTCCCAATCTTTTTCCTTGAGCGCTTGCCAATACTGAGGAATACGATCATATTTCCAAAGATGTTCGTCAGTGGTTTCAAATTTTCCCAAGTGATAAAAGCCAAAGGAAAAAAAAGATATTATGGAAATGAATAAAATTAAAAAAGTTAAGATTTTTTGGTGTTTTTGATTCATGTTTTTTTTAAAATATAGAAATATTATGTGAAATTGCAATTCCTCGTTAACCCTTCTTTGTTTGTTTTCGCTTGTCTCTGCGAGTAAATTCTGTACTCGGAATTTAAGTGGCAGTCCAGTTCTTTAAAATATGTCTAAATCTGATATTTTATATTCTTGGATTGCCACGTCAGGAGTACCTTCCTCGCAAAGACAGACCTGCCTTTATTACTGGGTTAGTGAGGAGCTGTTTAAGATTAATATAATTATTTTTTAAAATCTTGGGCTTTTAGAATTTTAACATAATTTCCCTCCCGATTACCAATAAAAAGATTAAATTCAGCCTCAGTTGAATTATATATTTTCTCAAAATCATATGGCAAGGAGGTTTTGTTGCGAGTCTCATTTAGTATTTTATTTTCTCTGCCGGAAGATATGACAAAATAATTAAGCCCGGGACTATTTTCAAAAGAAAGTGTGTCATAAAAAGAATCGCATTGGCCAATAAAAAATGCGCAAACTCCTTTTTTGTCTGTCCAGATAGATAAGTTTTGAGCATCGGGTAAAGAATTTAGATATTCAGCTACCTCATAGGAGCCATCACCCATATCTTTGACATCGACGATATAATTTTTTGGCAAAAGAAATGAGGCATAGCCCAAATAATGAGGTTGAGTATTTAAAAGTGTATAAAAACTTATTGCGAGAAGTAGAGCGGCGGTTATTTCGAAGCCATGGCTTTGTTTTGGCAGTTTAAGCAATTTTGAAATGCCTAGGGCGGAAGTTATCAAAAGGAGGGGATAAAGAATTACTTGGTAGCGAATAGTGGAAACAACTTCGTTGAATGTGGTGGCAAAATAATAAAGCAAAATAAAGGTAATGAAATAAAAAATTATTTTTATCTCGCGATTGTGCTCTCTTTTTTTATTAAAAAATATAAAAATAGCGCTGGCTAATCCCAAAATAACAATGGGCAAGGAGGCGAAAATTAGTGGATAAAAGTTGGCACTGAAGATAGCTAGGAATGAATTGAAGCGATGAGAGGTTTTTGGAGAACTGAGAATGTTTTCAAAATCTACCCATTGCATTTTTAGATAAGTATTTAAAAAAACAAAGACGATAAATGCACAAAACAGCCCAACTATAAAAAACATCAGATACTTTCTGTTTTTAAAGAAAAAATTTAAAATAGGTTGAGTAATTTTATTTTTTAGTATAAAAGTATCAATGATTAAAAATAAAGCCAAGGCAATAAAAATAGGCGCAATGACAATAAAAGCTTGGCTTAAAATAGTGCCGGTAAATAGTTTGCTAAGGTTAACCCATGTTTCTGGAAATAAAATAAAGAAAGTCACTAAAGAAATCAAAACAACAGAAAAGAAATGAGTAAATGATTTTTTTAAGTATTGAGTAATGTTTTCTTTTTTGGTTTTGAAAAGATATTCTAAAAATATCAAACCAAAGAAAAATATATACAAAATATTAGCCACGTATTTAGTTAAAATAGCTAGGCCCAATAAAAATCCTGATAAATATAGCCAAAAACGAGTTTCTTTTTTAAGAAAAATAAGATAGGCCAAAATAGTGAGCGGGGCAAAGACCCAGAGGATTGCGTCTGGATTAATAATGCGACTCATGCCGATTAGCATTGGAGAAGTACTAATAAAAACAATAGATAAAAGGGCGACTCTTTTGCCCAATAGTTCTTGAATAAAAATATAAAAAAGAATTAATGATAGTAGACAAAAAATAACAAGCGGAAGACGGAAGGCTTTGTTCATCTGGCGGATGTCTTTTTGAGAATCAAAATTATCAAGTTTGGCGTATTCTAGGGGTTTGTTAAAGAAAAGTCCTATTCCGGCAATTTCCACAACGGTAATTCCTGGCTTGTCGCTGATGGATGTGTTTTTCCAGTCCATTTCGCCGACATTTTTCCAAAAGTAGGGAATACGATCAAAAGTCCAAAGCGGTTCATCCACTCCCGCATAGTTTTCAATTTTATGGGTGGCGAAATACCCAAAAGTGGAAAGAGCAATAAATAATATTATTAAAGTCGATAGGCCTTGATTTTTAAGCCACTTTAAAGAATTTGTTTTTTCTTTGGAGGCGAAATTATTTTTAGTTTCGATGAAAAATAAAGCCCAGCTCAATAAATAAAAACCGGTTAAAAAATAAAAAAAGAAATGCGCCTTAGTTTCACTATTGAGTATATAAAAGCCCAAAATAAAAACAATTTCTGTGGGAAGAAATGTCAAAAGAAATGTTTTTGCCAGTTGAGATATTTTTTCATTTTTAAAAAATTTCCATAAAACATAACCCAATCCTGCAAAACAAGCAATATAAATCAAATAATGGATTTTGATATTGTCAAAAATCATTGGAAAAGCGTTGGTGGATTTGCGCTCGATGAAAAAATAAGAGTTTAAAGTTAGAATAGCAGAAATTGCAATAAGTAGAGAGTATCTAGTTTGTTTTAAAAAATTCATAAAGTAATAATTTAGTCATCGGTCAAAAGTCACTGGTCATCGAGGTTAAAATGTATCTTAATGACTGATTGCGAATGACTGATGACTTTAAGCATTTTAATGTTAACGTTTTAATATGCTAACGTGCCAACATGTTTCATGCTCTTTGTTGTATGCTTCATGTTCTATGATTCTTAGTATAGCGAAAAATAGGGAAAAAATAAAGGAAAATTAAAAACAGACCGTTCGGGGTCTGTTTTTAGGAAATTTGTTTTTAGTAGGCTATGAATTTGCAGCGAGTAGCAAAAATTCCCAGTTTATTATCTAAAATAGTATTACCTTTTGGATTGACTGATTGAGACCACAACACTGGCTTGTCGCTTGTTAAATCGCTAGGAGTACTGCAATCAATTCCAAATTGTTTATTAGAAGAAAGTTTATTTTTAGTAATATAGCTGTTGCTTAGGGAACTTAGTCCGCCCTTATAGGCTTGCAGTTCTATGCCGCTGGAGGAGTTTTTGTAAATTTTATTTTTATTTATATCGATTTTTGATCTTTCTACTATAAGTTCAACGCCACCTTCTCCATTTTTATAAATTTCGTTGCTTTTTATGCTTCCCTTGGCGCTAGAACGCACGTCGATACCCTCTTCTTCGTTGTCATAGATTTCGTTATCATAAATTTTGGCGTAATTGCTTTTTTTGATATAAATTCCTTTGCCGTCGTTGTCGCTAATGGTACAATCTTTAATGGTAACGACTCTTTTCTTGCTTGATTCCTCAATATTGATGCCTATTTTTTCAGTTTTTTGAATTTTTACCTTACTGATCTCCACTTTAGAATTTTTTTCCACAGAGATTCCTATTTTTCCTTTATAAATTTTTATATTTTTTAAAATTGTTTTGTTATCCATAGTCACCACCGTACTAAAGCCATCGCCATTGATGATGGCATTGTTTTTGTTTTCGCCATAAAGTTCTATGTTGTCGGTTAAATTTATTTTTTCAGCATACTCCCCGTTGGATACATAAATTTTCCGGTTTTCGGCATCGTTGTTTTTGGCTAAAGCGATTGCTTCCTCAATAGTGTTAAAAGGATTGGCTTCTGTGCCATCTTCAGTGCCAGAATTATTTATATCAACAAAGATATTATAAGTTTCTGCGGAAACATTTGTTGATACAAATAGAAAAAAAGTTAAAAATAACAGCGTTTTTATATTCATATTGTTTTTGGAAATTACGCACTCTTATCCGCCTCCTCTTTAATTTTTTCTTTGCGCCACCATCTCGCTTTGGCAGTAGCTACAGCGGAGCGAGGCAAAGTTAAAGTAATAAGCAATCAGAGAAGGGAAAGGGTGAGTTCGCAATTTTTACTTATTTTTTTAATATTTTTTTAAATAAAAGCAGATCATCTTTGGTGATTGCTCTTAAATTATACATTATTTCTAAATAAATTAAAAATAGAGTAATGCCTAAGGGGATAAAAGTATAGATATTGGCTGGAATATAATAAGCTAAGGCGTATAAAATTATTCCTGAGGTACCCACCTTAAGTATTTCTGTGGAAATGAGGGAGGCATTAAAATGTTTTTTTATGTAATAAAGCATCACTATGGTTATTAAGAAAGAAGTGATAGCGGTAGCCCAAGCTGAGCCCACAATTCCCATTTTTAAAATAAGAAAATAGTTTAAAATAATATTTAAAATAAGGCCGAAAAATGAAATAGATGTCGAAACCATGGTTTTACCTCCACCGTTGGCAGCAAAACTCAAAACATAAAATATAGTTAAAAATCCTACGCCAAAAACTAAAATTGACATGGGAAGCGCTCCGTCTAAATACTTTACTCCATATAAAAGTTCTAAAATTTCTCTTGAATAAATAGATATCAAAATTACCATCGGAGTTAAAAGTACGAGCATGATATGGAGAGCATTATTGACGATTTCTTTGGCATTAGTTAGTTTATTGCTGGCGCTTTTTCGCGACACCATAGGCAAAAGAAAAACAGTCATGGCATAAAAAATATAGTAAGGGATGCGACCCACCGTTAGAGAAGCATTGTATATCCCCGTTAAAGCGTCGTCGTTGAGAATGCCTTTTACTAAATATAAATCAATACTGATAAGCAATTCATAGGCCAAAAAGAAAACAACAATTTGCCAACCATAGTTTACCAATTTTTTCCAATCAAAATTTGTTTCCAGGTCTTCACTTTTGGGTACTTGAGCAATTTGGGTTTTTATTTTTTTATCAATTATAAATTTATCAATTAAAAAAGCCGCTGTAAAAACAGCAAAGGGCGCAATAATGTAGCCTGCAATGGAGCCATATAGTCCAAAGATAAGAGCGAGTCCAATTACCGAAATGATTCGTAAGATCGAGCGAATAGTTTTGAGGGTGGCTTGAATATTAAATTTATGAAGACCAGTGTAATAAGAAAAATAAAAAGAAGCTGCAGCAAAAGCTGGGATTATCAAAGAAGAAAAGCGAAAAAGTGGAGTGAGAGACTCGTCTTTTAGCAAGCTTGAAATTAAAGGGGCACTCAGATAAAAAATAACTGTAATGCAAGCAATGAGAATAGTTTGAATAATTATCGCTTGTTTTTTTATTTTTAAAATCAAGCGGGGATTGGTTTCAAATATCTCGCTGATATATTTGGCCATGGCAGTCGGAATTCCATTGCCGATAAGGATAATTACCATAGTAGTAATAGTAATGATAATTCCATAGCGACCATAATCAGCCGGTCCCAAGACTCTTCCCAAGATTGAATGGATGATGAAGCCTGAAAGATTAAAAATAATTTCCGAAACAGTGACCCAGAGAGCGGATTTGGCGATATTAGACATAAGCTTTAATTTTTAATTTCGAATTTTTAATTTCGAATCAATTTTAATGATTAAATTTAAAAAAGTATTTAAGTCATCAGTCATCTATGAACAGTCATCAAAATACAGATATCTTCTGACTCTGATGACTGATGATTTTTTAGCTAGATTACTTTCCTGCTTCGTATTATATGATATGCATTACGTGGCTCAGGACTTTTTGTTGCACAATATCTAGACTTTCATTGCCGTTTATAATTTTCATTTCAAAAATAGGAGCCAACCTATCGTAGATTACTTTTTTATCAATTAAATATTGCAAACCTTGGTCAGGCACGCGGTCGCGACTTATTATTAGTTGCGGTTCAGTTTGAAGATAAAGGCAAACGTCTGGTCGAATTATTGAATATTTATTTTTTCCTTCTTTTTTGGATAAATATTCCAGATTAATTAATGTATCATAAAAACATCTGTCAGACACAAGATAATCAAAGTTTGCTCGCTCCAATTCTTTTAAAAGCACTTTAAATCTGATTAAATCAATTCGTAAAAAAATTTTGCGCAAAAATATTTGCAAAAAATTTGCCTTAGAAACACTAAATCTTTCTTTTTCAGATTTAAACTTGCATTTTTTGGTCAGCTTGCAGATTAAACAGTATTTATTTTTAAAATCATTAATTTTATTAGCCAAAGAAAAGTTGATAGCATGAAAATAAAAAACCTTTTTACCTTGATTTTCCAGGTAATTCTTTAGTAAGTTTATTTGAGTTGATTTTCCGCTACCGTCGAGGCCGGAAATGGTTATAATCTTCATAGTAATGGTTATATTTAACTTTTTTTGACCTAGTGCTTGTTGATTGGCTAAATTACAATCTCCAAGAAACAAGCAATAAGCAATATCCAATTATCAAATTGCTAAAACGTGTTTTTGTAATTTTGATTTTGTCTGGAAATTGTTTCTTGTGATTTGGTGCTTCTTNNTGGATAACTTTATCGATATTTTTGTAGCGCGCACTATCTTGATTGATAACAATTGAGGACTTGGCATTGTAAAGCTTGATCCCTTTTTCTTCCATTTTAGCAAATAATTCATCTTTGTTGGAGATTGTTTTTTCATTAGTGTTTTTACCCTTGCCGGTGCCATGTGGAGCTGAATAAAAACTTTCTGCATTTCGGTCAGTTCCGACACAAATATAAGCATCGGTTGCCATAGAAGAAGGGATAAAGGCTGGTTCGCCGGTGTCTCTGTAGATTGGATGGTTGCTCATTTTGCTTGGGCCATAAGCGCGAGAAGTGTTACTGCGATGAACCCAAACATTTTCTCCAAAATGCTTCTCTTTGGTGATAGAAATATGCGGTAAATCATAGATTAAGTCCATTTGAGGATCACGATTGAATAACTTCTTGATAGTTTCTGAAATATTGTGGGTTATCACGGCTCGGTTAGCCGTGCCAAAGTTGGAGGCAGCTGCCCTGGCATTCATATAAAGCTCCCCATCGGGACCATTGCCCTCATATTTCAAAAGTGAATCGTCTTTGAGCATGTGTTTTTTTATCATTGTTTGCATTTTTTGGTAAACATCTTTCTTTTGGGATTTGAAAGTCATTCTGCCCAAGGTTACCATTAAGGCTTGGGAAAAATGTTCACGTTTCTTGGCGGTATGGGTATACATGGTGTACTGGCCCAATATTCCACTGCCAGTATGGATCATAAAAAGATATTGTCCTTGTTGAATGCCCATTTTCTCAGCGATTTCAGGATCAACTATGTCGGTTACTTTCATAAGATCGAGAAAGTGGTTACCCGCCGCTCCGATAATCCCCAATCGATATTTAGCAAAATGCAAATAAAGTTTTGGAATAACGTCAAAAATATCTTGGCGAGTCATTTCTTTTTCAAAAAAATTTCCTCCGCATTGCGTGTTAGCTAATTCATTTTTAGTGGTGATGTTCAAATGTTCTATGATAGCTGAAGTTCCTTTGCGACAAATATCCACCACCGTATTAAAAGGAACAGTAGTGCCCACAAATTTTTTAGTTGGCACCGCGTTGGTCAATTCTTGAAATAAAAGATCAATGTCATTAGCGGAAAGATTATTTTCATTCAGATTTGTTTTTAGTAGGCGCATGCCACAATTCGGATCAGAATCATTTACTTGGGGCAAAATATATTTATCGGAAACGATAGTCGTACCTGAAGCATTCTTTCTGCCTGGTTTAGAACAAACGTCCGGCATAGCCACGGTATGGCGAAAAAGAGTTTCTTTATTGGAGGCGATATCCTCTGTTTGGGCAAAAGTTTGTTCTTCGGGCAGCAATTCTTCGCTCATAAAAAAAAGAGCCGGAACTGACATTTTTTCGGTTTTAAATTCTTGTAAATGGTCTGATTTTTTAGCGGTGTTTATTGACATAATTTTAAATTTATGGTATTTTTTAATGTTGTGTTTTTGCTAGTTTATGTTAACATATTATGGGTAAAAAACCAACGGGGATTTATATTTTTTCTTTTCAACATTTTGGAGGGAATTATGAAAAATTTTTTCGTTTGCGTGGTTCTTTGTGCGGTAATTTTTGGAAGCAGTTTGTTTTCTATCGCCCAAGAAATTTCTCTTGGCGGAATAATGACATACAGCAATAGCGATATTTCTATTGAAGTTAACTTTGTAAAAATGGAGGGAGAATTTTGCATCGTTGATGTTACGGGTAAATATAGAGGAGTTGAGCTTCGTAAAAAAAGAAAAAGAGTTCATGTTTACAGCGGCGAAGAATATGTTGATCTCACGCCACATCACAAGCTGACGATTTTTTATGCAGGAACCAATAAGGGAGAGGTATACACCCTCTTGAATGGAGATGCAATATAGTGTCGCAGAGAGACGGCTTTCGCAAATGCGGATGCCGCCTCTTTAAATTTGTTATTGATAACGTAGGGACGAGGCGCTGCCTCGTCTGTACAGGATAGAATAATTTAAAAATGTAGAGACGCCCCGGTGGGGCGTCTAAAAAATAAGAGACGTAGCAGTGCTACGTCTCTACGTCAAGAAGATTAATTTTTTATAATTTATTATAAAGCTCAATATATTTCTGAGCCGCGACATGAATATTAAAGTTTTTGTGCGAATATTCCAGGGCGTTCTTTGCCAGAGTCAATCTTTTTTCTTTATTTTTATATAGGTCGATAATTGCCTCGGTTAAAGCTTGAGGCGAATCTTTTTCGATCGAAACAGAATTATTGTTGTCAGAAAATTCTTTTAAAATTGGCAAATCAGAAATAATAATCGGTTTGGCGCAGGCCATCGCTTCGACCACTACCAAGGGAATATCAAATTTACCCTTCATATTACCCACTGGAAAAATACTGATATCTGATAAATTATAAATATCACTCATTTTGTAGCTTCCACTGTCGTGAAAAGAAACTTTATCCAAAATATTTTCTTTTTTAAGTTTAGCGACCACTGCTTCTTTTTTCTGGGCATCTTTTTCATTTTTTACGCGTACGGCGAGAGAAAGTCTGGCCTCAGGAATTTGCTTACTGACCTCGATAAAACTATCAATCACTGTCTCCATGGCGCCTAGGCGGATATATTCGCCGGCAAAATTAATGATAAAGTCATCTTTGGTAAAGCCGGCTTTTTTTAATTCATTTTCGCTTTTTTCACGCGGATAATAATCATGCAAATCAATGCCGGGATAAATTTTATACACATTCTCAAATCCAAGGCTGTTTAATTTATTTTTTGCATAATCCGAATAAGTTGTAATGATGTCACCAAACATCATTTTTTTTATTTCCTTATCGCTAAATAAATCTTCGCGCAAAGTTGCCACAGTCTGAATAGTTTTACTTTTTCCTTTGAGAATATTTCTTATCATCCAGGAGTTGTTTTTGGTGGGAGTAAAGAAATAATGTTTGATATCAAAAGAATTTTTAAATAAAAGTTGAAAAAATAAAGAACGCAATTTGTCGGAAAACTTAAAATCTTTTTCACTATACTTATAAATTTCTTCTTGTTTTATATGTTTTGGCAGGCCTAGNNGCAATCTCTTTAGCAAGATTATAGGCGAAATTTTTACTCGCTTCATCCCAAGGTGGGGTGAGGGGACGGGAAACATACAAGATTTTTTTAGTGTTGGTTTTCATTGACATTTTGGTTAAATTATGCTATAATTAAAAATCGTAATTAAATTTGCGATTTAGTATCTTCATTATGCTCAGAATAGCATATGGGGATAAAATTATAAAGTTTTTTGAAAAGGAGAACCCCCATGACTTGTTATTTGAATTATTATTTGATAGTAGTTCGAACTGAAGAAACTGGCAAGCTCAGTTCTCGCATTATCAATACTGAAGGTAATACTATTGAGCAACTTGCTCAATATTATAAATCTGATTGTGGAGAGGAAATTATTCGCTATTATCCTCTTGAAGATTCTCTTATGCCAATCGGCAAATTGGTTGAAGATTCCAAATATGGCAAGGGGCATTATCTTGGTGGGCAGTTGGAGGAGCTGCTGACCAATTTGGCCCAAAACCTCTTTGATGACGGATTCAAAGGTGCGGAGGGATTTTACGGCATACAACCCGAAAAGGGGTAGATAAATCTCAAAAATTCAAAGGAGGTGATGCCTGATTTTTGTTAAGCTTTTCCTATGGTGAGAGAAGTGAAAAATAACCCAGTGGAGAATACTATGATTATATAACGATAATTTTCTCCGCTTAGCGGAGATAGGTATTGTGCATCATGCCGAAACATCAGAAAGATGCATGCAAGTGTTGGAGAGGTTGAGTTTTTAAAGGAAGCGTCTGTTGATAGGGGCCAGCATATCCCTTGATAGAAAAATATTACAGAAAATATTTTTCTAGTATACGGATGATAACTTTAAAAATCAATAAGAGATCTCAACGAAGACCTTAACTTGCGCCGACAATTCTCTCCCAAACAAAGCCTCGACAATGCGCGTCATCGTCGAGGTTTTTAATTTTTTTTATTCTGCTATTTTCCGCGTACGTATGAATTTAACAGCATTGTTGTATAAAATCATTTTTGCATTTTACTACTGTGCTCTAGTGTACGGTAGTAAAATGCAAAAAGATAATTAGTTTGAAATTTATTTGAAATTGACAAATAATCCTAGCTGTTCTATTCTATTTTATAAAGTTACATGAATTGTAGTTGGGCATTATTTAGCTCTTTTAATTTTAATTTATTTTAAAATCATGCTGCGAGGTGATTATTATGACACTTGATGAGATATGTTTTTGTTTGTCAATCTATATTATTGCAATTTTTTGCTTAACATTGTCAAGCAACGGAAAGGATTGGATTGCCAAAAATTTATATCTCAATAACTGCCTTAGAAGATATTCATTTCAAAAAATATATCCCCGAGACAGGATTAGACTATCTTTTGGAATATTTTTCTTTCCCCTAGCAGTTTTGTCGGAGATTATTTTTTGCATTGTTTTATCTATAATTCTTGCAATAGGAGCTTGTGTTGTAATATTCTTCGAAAGCCTTGATTGAATTGAGATTTGTGGAAGTATCCCGCCGGCACGCGTTTGCTGGCGGGATTTTTAAATCCTGTCAAAATGGTACGTATGTATCAATTTGACAGGATGATTTTTTATAAAATCATTTTTGCATTTTACTACTGTGCTCTAGTGTACGGTAGTAAAATGCAAAAAGCAAATTGGCTGGAAGAGGAGATTTTTGATTGACGTCTTAATTAAGTTTGTGCTATAAAAAATTACAATTAAGAGGTGGTTCACTAAATAGTGGGCAGAAAGTTTTTTAAAAAATCAGAAAATAATTTTTCTGTATAACCGAAAAAGGAGAGCGCTATGAAAAAGAATGGTATAAGTTTTATTATGTCAGTGCTTGTTACTTGTTTGTTTCCTTGCATTAATGCTTTTGGAGCTTCTGATAATGCCGCTGTTGATCCGCCGCACTGGAAAGAAGCCACTATTGCTCTTGTCATAGCAACTGTTATTATTTTAATCTGTTTTGTTTTTTGGTATCAAATTGTAATGAGAAGCACCAAGAGGCATAATATTAAAAAATTAATGGGATTAGGTAGAGAATTGTTTAATAGTTTTAATAATCTCATAGAAAAGGATGGTCTTTTTGAAGAGGCGTGGAGTTTTATTTCCGACGGGGATGAGGAGCGTGATACAAAGTTCCAGGGTATGATGACGAAAGCTAGAGATATCGTTAGACAAGAAAGTATGAAAAAAACATTGGAAATATTTGAACAAGAGGCAAAAGATTTTTTGACTTCTAGAAAAATTATTCCAATACGAGAGATTAGTCTTTGTGAAATGGCAGGTTTTTCGAGAATTACAACCTTGATCGGCACTAAGTATGCAAAAATGGAATTTTTAGAATTGGTATCACTTTTATACCTTTCTTCCCAATTGTGTTCCAGGGTTGTGGGTCATGATCTTGCATTTAGGTTTATTGCTAATAGGATTTGCCTTGATGATTTCAGGCTGCAAATAGAAGGAAATACTAAAATGGTTTTATCTTCGGGGCCCCGAGAAGATCAGGGAATGCTTGAAATTATCAATGACACAGCATTGTTTATTTATGCAGAAGGTTGCCGGGAAAAAATTGTATAATTTTCCCCATTTAGTAATGATCCCGTCAGCACGCGTTTGCTACCGGGATTTTTTAATTTAATTTATAAAAACACTTTTTGCATTTTACTTCTACGCTCTAGTGTGTTGGAGTAAATGACTAAATTGGTTTAAAGTGTTTTAAGAGCAGGACTGCATTATAAGATCCCCGATAAGTAAATTTCTATCGCTCATTGCTTCGCTAAGAAATTTTACTTTCGAGGATGACAATAATGAGTGCTTGATAGTAAGTTTTTATATTTTTGAAATTTAATTATTAAAAATTGATTTGAAATTAGAAATTCAAAATTTAAAATTATTTCTTATATTAAACTTATGGGATCGACGTCAATTTGCCAGCCGTTGGGCAGGGATTTTATTTCTGCTTCCAGAGGTGAAGAAAGTTTTTCTTCATTTTTTATTTTTATAATAATTTGCAACTGATATCTTTTTCTAATTTTAGGAACATAGGGCGCGCGGGGAGGGTAGATTTGGATGTTGGTATTTTCGTTGTTTGCTTCGTTAAGCCGGATAAAAGTTTTGTCTGTTTCTTTTTGAACAGCGCTAAGTGAAAAATCTTTATAAGTCAATTTGATAATTTTTGAAAAAGGAGGATAGGAAAGAGCTTTTCTTTCTTTAATTTCGTAATCATAAAGTTTGGAATAATTTTTTTGACTAGCCCACTGAATAATTTGATTCTCGGGATGATAAGTTTGGATTATCGCTTTGCCATTATAACGGGAACCGGTGCGACCGGTGCGACCAATGGCTTGAGAAATAAGGGAAAAAGCATTTTCGTTGGTATGGAAATCAGGAAAAGCAAAGAGACCATCGGCATCAATTATTCCTACTAGGCCGACATTGTTTAAATCCCAAGCTTTGGCAATCATCTGGGTCCCGATTAAAATATCAATTTTTTTGCTTGAAAAATCATCCCATATTTTTTCTTGAGATTTGACTGACTTTTTCATGCTCTCAGAATCTACTCGAGCGAGGCGGGCAGAGGGAAAAATTTTTTCAATTTCTTTTTCTATTTTTTCAGTTCCCAAACCAACGTTTCGAAAATTCATACCCTGACAATTGGGACACATAGGAAAATCGCCGGTTTCAAATTTGCAGTGCAAGCATTCATAATTTCCTTTTTGGCGAGAGGTTAGCGCTCTTTCGCAGTCAGGGCAAGTCAAAACAGTTTTACAATTAGTGCAAACTGAGAAAGTGCTCATTCCTTGGCGATTGATAAAAAGTATTATTTGAAATTTATTTTTTAGTATCCAGGCAATTTCGCTTTGAAGCTTGGTTGAAATAGGTGAAACAACTTTCACTTTCTTCCAGTTTTTCCAGTGCTCATTGCGCAGATCGACAATGTCTATTGTAGCTTGTAGTTCGTGGCTTGTAGTTTGTAGAGGCGGGAGTTGTAATAATTTGAGTTGTTTTTGCTGAATAAGGTAAAATGTTTCGACGCGGGGAGTAGCAGAGCCAAAAATTATTTTAGCTTTATGAATTTTTGCTAATTCTTGAGCCACAAAACGAGCATCATAGTGGGGATTCATTTCCCATTGTTTAAAGGAAATATCTTGTTCTTCATCTACAATGATAATGGAGAGATTTTTAAAAGGAGCAGAAATAGCCTGGCGCGTACCGATAATTATCTGCGCTTCACCATTTTTAATGGCTGACCAATTTTTGAAATATTGTCCTTTGGACAATTTACTGTGAAGTACCGTAATTTTGTCCGTTCCAAAGAATTTTCCATAACGTTCTATTTCTTGAGCGGTGATGGTGAGTTCTGGAAGAAGAATCAGCGCCTGCCCATTTTTTTTATTTTTTAAAATTTCTTTGACGGATTCAAAATAGACCTGAGTTTTGCCAGCAGAAGCGGGACCGAAAAGTAAGTAGCTTGTAGCTTGTAGCTTGTAGCTGGTAGAAGTTTTGGTAATTTCTTGAATGGCGGAAATTTGCTCAGCAGTTAATGTTATTTTTTTTAATGATTCATGATTCATGATTCGTGATTCAGAATTCTTCTTTCGGGTGCTAGATATTTGGGGAACAAACATTTTTAGCGCGATTCCCAGCGAGACGAAATAATATTTGGATATAAATTGAGCTAATTTAATCTGATCGGAAGTTACAAAATTTTCTTCTGTAATAGAAGTAACTTTTTTAAGCGTGATGTTTCCCAGCCTTGGAAAGTCTGATTTGCTTTCTAAGACAATGCCATTGATTGTTCTTTTACCGAGAGGAATTTTAACCAAAGAGCCCTTGGGGATCTCATTTTTATGTAAATAATAAAAAGACTGGTCCCGGTAAAGCGGGATTTTTGTGAGGGGTACGATATTGATAATATATTTATTCATATTAGCATTCTAGCATATAACATACGGCATATAACATAGAGCATGAAACATTCTGATAAATATAGCAAGGAGTCATCGGTCAACCGTCATCAGTCATCAAAACAATACTCTTAATTATCCTAATTTCTCAAATTTCTAAAATCTTAAATTCCGATAACCTTAAAAACCTTATGAGCTTTATAACTTGATAAACTTATTAATATTTGTATTTGTTAAGATGCAGATGTATAATGTAGTCAGCTTAAAGAAGTTCTTCGCGAAAACAAAAAAAGACCCAAAAAATCAGGTCAGAAATAAAAAATGGGAGGAGGGATATGAAAAAAAATAATAAAGACAGGGGAGCCCCCAGGAACATCTATGCGCCTCAAACCCACTTGATCGGTGATTGTATTGATGGGGTAATGGTGGAAATTCATGAGTGTATTCCAGGAAGGTTGGGCGATTTGTGCGTAATGTGCAGTTACAAAGATACACCCTCTTTGTGCAAAGCGCTTATGATAATTCCCAATACCTTTACCGAGCGTCGAGCTAGCCCTCGAATTTAGTATCTTCCTCCTTTTCGTGCCTCGGCAAAACTTGCCCTGGCACGTAGTTTTTTAGATTTGCTTTTTATTAAAATATCGAATACACTAGCTAAAGTAAAAAATAGTTCCTTGATTGAAAATAATCTATTTTAAAAGGAGGTTTAATAACTATGGTAAAAGATCTTTTTCTTCCGCCGCCAGGAAAATTTTTTGTTATCGGTTATCAATTTTTTAACCGTTGCCTGCTTCGCGAAGCAAATAATATTCAATTTGCCAAGAACTATGCAGAAAAGGTAGCAAGGGGAGAAATTACATTCGAATCTTTTTTAATATCCAGTCACAAAGATTTTGATGGAATTGAAGTTCACGATTCCTCGGGAGAATCTATTTTTTGCATAGGTAAACCTTACGGAGCCTTTTTAATGGATTGTTAACAGTTGATATTATTTTGTATCTGACGCATCGTGTTTTTTGACGCGGTGCGTTTTTATTTGAAAAAATAATAATTTTAGAGTAGTCTTAGGGTATCGGATTAATTATTTTTAGATATCTGGGTCAAGCCCGAATATGACAATTATTTATGCAAAGAAAGATTTTTATCGGAGTTGAATTATCTCCGTCAGTGAAAAAAAGATTAATGCAAAAAGTCCAGAAATGGGCTGATTTGCCTGTCCGTTGGAGTAGAGAGGAAAATTTGCATTTAAATTTGATTAACTTGGGGCATGTGGAGGATGAAATTGTCTATGAAATTTGTACTAAAGTTAGAAAAGTAGTGGAAGAAATTGATTTATTTGATATTGATATGGATAAAATAGAGCTTAGTCCGCCTCGGCAAGCTTCGGGCGAGACGGGCCCCTCAGCTGATAAAAATGCCAAATCTTTTAATTTTACCGGTCCAGAGAGTGAAAAACTTAAATTTCTTTGTGAAGAGATCGAAAAGGGTTTGGGAATTTTTAATCATTCTAAAAAAAGATTTCGCCCTAGCATTGTTTTGGGAAGAATTCAGCAATATGGCTGGCAGAGAATGGATTCGATTCCGGAGGTGGAGGAAAAATTTACAGTTTTGCTTCCAATTGAAAGTGTGGAAATTTTTGAAAGCGGAATTATCGATGGCAAAAGAAAATTCGCATCAATAGAAAGCTGTTCGCTTAAAATTTAGTAAAATTTTAAGTAATTTCTAATTCCCAATGCCCAATTTCCAATGAATTTCCAATGATTTAATGTTAGAATAATCTTCTGATGACTTGTTTTAAAGTTGATACAGGTGAAGCAAATGAAATGCGAATGTTGTGAATATGCAAATAAACTACTGCGTTATAAAGTTTGTAAAGTGGTAAGGTTCATAAGGTAAGTATTTTTAATTTGTTAATAAAAAACTATATGGAAATTGGTCAACCAAAATTTAAATTCAACATCAAAGCCGAACAGCCTAGTCAAATATTTAAGTGTAGAAAGTTTTTTGCTAGCGAAATAATTAAGGCGATTAAGAAAAAAAATGAATTTGCAAATAATATCGAACAAGAAATTGTAAGTTTTTGCACGCCGATTGATTCTAGCGTGGATATAAATACTCTTATAGATGAAGATGGAGATATTTCAAATGTTCAAGTTGAATGGAGTGCACTACTCAATAATCTGTATGCCAAATATGGCAAAGATAATCTGGAGATTATTCCCAGTATGCTTATAGATAAGATTGATGAATCTGGGGCAATATAGGAAAATACAATATGCATTATTTCAAATTACATTCGTAAATTCGTACCGATTCGTAATTCGTAGGGGAGAGACATTGACACATTTCAAAAAATAATGTAAGCTCAGGGGTAGACAATAAAATAATTTATAATAGTGCTTAAATATTCACTCTTAGAGTATTAAGTTATATTTGTTTTTATGATAGTTA
>DNVQ01000029.1 GCA_003507475.1 Candidatus Moraniibacteriota bacterium
ATGGCGGTTCGATTCCGCTCACTCGCTCAGAAGTAATTAATTGACAAAAGTATAATAATATTATATTATGAAGTTTACGAATGTATTACAACTAATAGTCTCTGTTCTCTTAATAGTGTCAATCTTGCTTCAAAACAAGGGAACCGGTTTAAGTGCTGTTTTCGGTGGAGATTCAGGGGGATATTATGCCAAAAGAGGATTTGAAAAATTTTTACTTTATTTTTCTGCCTTGCTGGCTATACTCTTTATTGTTTTGGCAATAGTAAATATTTTTAATAATTAACAAAAGTCTTATTAGTATCAAATTTAGTATTTTTTCAGGAAAAAGTTGGTTTTATATATTAAAAACTTTAAGTTTTAAAGAAAAGTTTTTAGTTTTCGTATTAATCTTGATTTCTTTGTTGGCACTATCTTTTTGGATAGGAAAAATATTTTTATCATTAACCAAGGAAGTTCCTGATTTTGGAGGGGTTTATTCCGAGGGAATCATTGGTCAGCCAAGTTTTATAAATCCAATTTTATCTCAAAGTAATGAGGTGGATGCAGCTCTTTCTAATATTATTTATAGTGGATTGCTCAAAAATGATAAGGATGGTCAACTTGTAAATGATTTGACTGAAAGATATGAAATTTCTCAAGACAATAAAGAATATACTTTTTATATAAAAAAAGGTGTGAAGTGGCATGACAATCTGGAATTAACGGCAAATGATATTATATTTACTATAAATACATTGACTGACCCTTTGTTTAAGAGTTCTTTGCGTCAAGATTGGCAAGGTGTGAAAATTGAGAAAATTGATGATTATACTGTTAAGTTTATTTTAGAAAATCCTTATTTTGGTTTTTTGGAAAATCTAACTTTGGGAATTTTGCCTGAGCATATCTGGAAAAATATAGATCATGATAAGTTTCATTTAGTTAAATATAATCTAGAACCGGTAGGTACAGGCCCATATAAATACGCTAGTCATCATAAAGATTCGGATGGAAATATTTTGGATTATAAAATCGTTGCTTTTAAGGAATATTCTGGAGAAAGTTCTTATATAGGAGAGATTAATTTTAATTTTTATTCTAATGAACAATTCTTAGTAGATGCTTATAACAGTAAAAAAATAAGTGGAATTAGCAATATTTCTTCACAGAATGGAAATTTAGAGATTTTTAGAAAAAACACCTCTTTGTATGAAATAAAAATACCGTGGTCATTTTCTGTGTTTTTCAATAGAAATAAAAGTGTAGCTTTAGCAAATAAGGAGGTCAGAACGGCGTTGGATTTGTCCACGGATAAACAGCAAGTAATAAATGATGCCTTAAGAGGAAAGGCAGTTTCGCTAGAAGCACCATTTTTTACAGGAACTGATGAGTTTAATACTAACTTGCAGAGAAATAATTTTAATATAGAAGAGGCTAATAAAGTTCTGGATGAAGCAAAATGGGAAAAGGGAAGTGATGGTGTAAGATCAAAAGATGGAGTGAAGATGGAGTTTAGATTGTTAACCGTTGATTCTCCTGATTTAGTAAAAATAGCTGAAATTTTAAAGACCCAATGGGAAAAAATCGGCGCAGTTGTTCATGTTGAATCATTTGATTTTTCTGATATACAGCAAAATTATATCAAGCCAAGGGAATATGATGCTATTTTGGTGGGACAAGATTCTAGTTTTAGCGTAGATCCTTATTCTTTCTGGCATTCTAGCCAGAAAAAAGATCCAGGATTAAATTTGGCATTGTTTGATGATACCGAGGCAGATAAATTAATTGAAGAAGCTCGCGCAGAAGTTAATAAACAAGAGCGAGTAAATAAATATTATAAATTTCAAGAAATTATAAAAGATCAAGTTCCGGCAGTATTTTTGTTTTCACCATATTATTTATATGTAGTAGATAGCAAGGTTAAGGGCGTGGAGATTGAAAGAATAAATTCATCACAATTTCGTTTTTCAAATATTAATAAGTGGTATATAAAAACCAAAAGAGTTAGGAAGTAGGGTCTAGAAAATTAGGATTTTAGGAAAGTAGGAGAGTGGTAGGCTAAAATATCGAGATGTTATATTGTTTTTAAAAGAAACAAAATAAAGAAATAAGATACAGACACTTGCCTGCTCGCCTCGTTAAGCTCAGCGAAGCGGGTTAGTAGGCAGGAATTCTAAACATCAAATTAAAAACATCGAAAAAATTATCTGTTTGAAAATTGTAATTTTTAATTTGTTTGTAACTTGTTTCTTGTGAGTTGGAAATTTGCATAGTTTTTATTATTATATTGTTTTAATGCTTTAATGTTGTATGTTAAAATTTTTAATGTGTCATATGCTAATCCCTACTGCGCTAAAAAGCTACTAGGCTAATAAACTAATTTAAAAATTAAATAAAATAAATATTGATTGTAATAATTATTGTAATTAATATTTATAAAATATTTATGAGTACAGATATAGACAAATATAATTTAAAAAAAGTTATCAGTGAAGAATATAAGCAAATTCAAGAGGGTTTATCTTTGGCGGGAGATATAAAATTTGATCATAAATTTGATTCAATTATGATTTCTGGGATGGGAGGCTCGGCTTTGCCAGGAAATGTTTTGAGGATTTTTATAAATTATACTTTTAAAGATTCAAAAGAAAAAAGATTGCAGGTTTTTCAAAATAGATTCTACGGATTGCCGACGGAGGCTTATGGCAATTGTCTAAATATAATTTGTTCTTATTCTGGAAACACTGAAGAGACAATAGCTTCTTTTCAGGAATGTTTAGATAGCAATCTCCCTTGCGTTGGATTTTCTAATGGAGGGAAGATAAAAGAAATGTGCTTGGCTAATAATATTCCACACGTAGAAGTCCCTTATCCATTTGATAATTTTCAGCCAAGGATGGCAACTGGATACTTTGTTTTTTCTATTTTTCAGTTATTGATAAATTCAGGATTGATAAAATTTGATGTCACAAGGTTAAGCGAAGTTTCCGAAAAATTGAGACTGAGAACCAATGAATTGGAAGAACAAGGAAAAGCTTTGGCTAAAAAACTTGTTGGAGTAACTCCGATAATTTATGCTGGAACATATTTTAAGGCGGTTGCTAATATTTGGAAAATAAAAATTAATGAAAATGCTAAGACGCCAGCTTTTTGGGGTTATTTTCCAGAATTGAATCATAATGAGATGGTGGGATTTACTAATCCCCAGGCAAAATTTTTCTTTGTAATGTTGCTTGATGAAAATGATCATCCTCAAAACATAAAACGTTTTATGGTGACGAAGGAATTAATGGAAAAAAGAGGAATGGAGAGCGAAATTATTAAAATCACTGGTGATAACACATTTGAAAAAGTTTTTGCCACCCTGCTCTTGGGGGATTGGACATCTTATTACCTAGCGCTCGAATACGGAATAGATCCCACTCCAGTTGATATGGTGGAAGAATTTAAAGAATTAATAAAATAAATTTTCCCCTTAGATTGATTTAAAGATAAATAAAATTAATTTTTTATTTATCGAATAAGTACGTCTATTAAAATAAATAAAACTTTTTATCTTTATAAGGTTAGATGTTTAAACTAAGCGTACAGATAGGTCTCAGTAAATATTATTTTTCGTTCCTTAATTCATCCTCAAGAGATGCAAAAATAATATCTCACTGAAAGCTAAAAACCAAAAGTGATGCTTTAAATATAAAAGTATTACTTGATTTAAGAAAATTATCTTGTGCTTTATCACAGGAATATAATAATAACAAAAATTTATGATAGTGAATTTTTTACTGCATATGATTTTTACTAGTAGAATATGAATAATAAGGAAGTCGCAAAAACTTTGGCCATAAAATTATTGGGCCAAAAAATAAAGGAAAACAGGGACAAGCAGAAAGATGATGGCAGAAATAATCCAAACAAAAGAAGTCACCATTTAACAAATATTTCCAAAAACGAAACTCGAAAGGAGTTTCCAAAAATTAAGGGACTAAGAATTATTCCCTTGGGTGGTCAAGAGGAAGTAGGAAGAAACATGACTGTTTTTGAATATGGGAACGATATTGTCATCTTGGATATGGGAATTCAATTTCCAGAAGAAGATATGCCGGGAGTTGACTATATTGTCCCTGATGTATCTTATTTAAAAGGAAAAGAAGACAGAATTAGGGGTGTTATTTTTAGCCATGGTCATCTTGATCATATTGGAGCCGCTCCAATTCTTTTGAAACAGTTAAATTATCCCTCTATTGTGGGACGTGATTTTACATTGGCTTTGATTAAGAAAAAGATGGAAGATTATGAAAAAGATTCCATAGGAAGATTGAAAATAATTAACATTAAAAATGTTGAGCAAAAAATTACTCTAGGGGTATTTAAGGTTAGTTTTTTTAAGGTGGAGCATTCAGTGATGGATGCTGTGGGTGTTGTTTTGGAGACTCCAGACGGAACAGTGATTCACCCCGGTGACTGGACGATTGGAAGAGACGAAAAAGGCCAAAGAACTGTTTCCTATGAATACCTTTCCAAGTTGCCGAGGCCGACAGTTTTAATGCTGGAGAGTTTGGGTGCTACCGATAGGAGTGAGGATGATGCCCCAGAAAGTAAGATGTATGAAAATTTAGAAAAAATAATCAGTACGCCTAAGGGTAAAGTTATCATTGCTACTTTCTCTTCTCAAGTAGAAAGAATTGGAAAAATTCTTGAAATTTGTCACAAAGTAGGCAAGAAAGTAGCCCTTGATGGTTATAGTATGAAAACAAATGTTGAAATAGCCAGACAATTGGGATACATTAAACCAGCTAAGGACGTTCTTATCGATATGAAAGATGTTACCAAATATTCAGAAAATAAATTGGTAATAATTTGTACCGGTGCCCAGGGTGAGGGTAATGCTGTTTTATCGAGAATCGTAAATGGCAATCATCGTCACATAAAAATAAACAAGCATGACAGTATAGTTTTTTCATCCTCGGTTATTCCTGGAAACGAAAGAACTATTCAAAGATTAAAGGATAATCTTTATCGTAAGTGTGACAATGTAATTCATACCGACATGATGGATGTGCACATAAGCGGACATTGTAATGCTTCTGATATTAAGACAGTTATTCAACAAATAAAGCCAGATTACTATTTGCCAGTTTATGCTAACCATTATTTCCTAAAAGAAGCAGCAAAATTAGCTATAGAAGTTGGATTTAAAAAGGAAAATATTTTTGTTTTGGATAACGGAAATATTTTGCAGTTACATAAAAATAAAGCCGAAATAATAAAGGAAAAAGCTAAGACAGATTATATCTTTATCGATGGTTTGGGTGTGGGAGATATTGGGCAAGTTGTATTGCGCGACAGACAGGTATTGGCTCAAGATGGGATGTTTGTGATTACAGTTATTATCGATAGCAAGACTAAGAAAATTTCAGGTGGCATTCAAATAACATCTCGCGGATTTATTTATGTTAAGGAAAACTTTGACTTAGTTAATGCGACCAAAGAAGTGGTAAAGAAAGTGGTAGCTAAAAATACCAACAAAGATGATAAATCAAAAATAAACTGGGTGATGTTGAATAATGAAATCAGGGAAGAAGTTGGAAAATATCTTTTCAAGAAGACAGAGAGACGTCCGATGGTGTTGCCTAATGTGATTGAAATTTGATGTTTTTTCATTTTCATTGTAAAATATAGAAAAAGGAATATTTTATATTTTGAAAATATTTTTTGTTAAAACAAATAATTCATCAAGGGAACTTACTTTTTATTAATTTAAATATGTAGGTTTGATTAAATTAATTTTTTCACAGTGCTTGTGTAAATTTTAATATATATGCAAGAAAACAAAAATCAATCAGACAACGTGGTCAATCTTAATGTTGATAATGAAAAGCTTAGCTTTGTGGATCCCCGTGAGATAATAAAAATAGCTGAAATTAAGCCGGGACAAAAAGTGGCTGATTTTGGATGCGGACCAGGATATTTTTCTTTGCCAGCGGCGGAGGCCGTAGGAGAGGGCGGTATGGTCTATGCTTTTGATGTATTGCCTTCGGCTCTGGAAGCTATAGCGGGACGTGTTAAAATTAAAAATATCGATAACGTCATAATTAGGCGAGTTAATCTGGAGAAAGAAAATGGAACAGGTTTGGAAAATGATAGTATTGATTGGGTTATTTTGAAGGATGTATTATTTCAAAATAAGAATAAAAATTCTATTTTAAAAGAAGCCAAAAGGATATTAAAAAGCGGAGGCAATGTCTTGATAATGGAGTGGAATGAAAATATTTTTATTGGACCAGAGAAAAAGGTAAGGGTGTCAAAAGAAGAATTAACTGAAGTGGTTTTTGATGAGGGGTTTGTTTTTAAAAAACAAACTAATGCGGGAGATTATCATTATATTGTAATTGCTTCTAAGGTGTAACTTTTTAAATTTAACAAAAAATAGATTTAATTTATTTATGATTAAAAACAAAGAAAAATACAAAATAAAAATCATTGCTTTATTGCTTGTAGTATTTATGATAGTTCCGATAATATCTGGTTGCGCCGAAACAAAGTCTCAGAAGTATCTGGTGGATCTTGAAATTTGGGGAAGTTTTGATGACAATGGTGATTTTGCGGAAATATTTGGTGCTCTCAAAAAAGTTAATCCCTTTATAGATAATATAGTTTACAAAAAAATACCCATAAATACTTATGAGAATGAACTTATTGATGCTATGGCCTCAGGAAATGGTCCTGATATATTTTTGATAAATAATGCCTGGATGCCGCGCTTTGAGGATAAGGTTGTGCCTGCTCCTGTTGATATAATTAATGAAAAGGATTTTAGAGCGAATTTCATCGATGTAGTTTCTAACGAATTTATCGGCAAGAACGGTGAAATATATGGAGTGCCGTTGAGTGTAGATTCTCTGGCTCTTTATTATAATAAGGATTTATTTAACGCAGCTGGAATAACAGCTCCTCCAACAACTTGGAGTGAATTATTGGATGATAGTAAAAAGATAACTAAGGTTGATGAGGTGGGCGAAATAAAAAAATCTGGAATTGCTATGGGAACAATTGAAAATATTAATAGATCTACTGATATTATAGATTTGCTAATGCTTCAAAATGGAGCAAAAATGCCAACTAAGGATAATCCTGATTTTCAACCTGATTACGCAGTGGCGAGAAATGTTTTGGGATTTTATACTCAATTTTCGAAATTCAGTTCGCCTGCTTATACTTGGAATAAAAGAATGGATTATTCTATCGATGCTTTTTATGAAGGAGATTTGGGAATGATGATGAACTATTCTTGGCATATAAATACTTTAAGGAATAAGAATTCAAAATTGGATTTTGGCATTGCTCCAATTCCTCAAATATCAAGTGAAAATCCAATTAATTTTTCAAATTACTGGTCTTTTGCGGTTAATAAAAATAAGCAAATTGTTCAAAGAGAAGGAAAAACTCCTATAACCAATGAAATTAGGGTTCATGAAGCTTGGCAGTTTTTGAAATTTTTGACCTTTAAAAATAATGGAAAGTTTTTGACTATTAATTATAAAACCAAAAATAAAAAAGAATATTTAAGTGATATTGATCCAGCTAGCTTGTATGCTGAAAAAACTAAAAGACCGGCTGCCAGAAGAGATTTGATTGAAAAGCAAAAAAATGATCCGACTCTAAGCCCATTTGTCTATGGCAATATGATAGCCAAATCATGGTATAAGAAAAATTCTAACAGTGTTGAGAATATTTGGGCGGAAGCGGTTAATGGTATAAACCAAGGTGATGTGACGGTTGATCAGGCGCTTCGTTCTGTTGAGTATCGAATGACCCAAATTAATGGTAGATAGCGTTGAGTGTTATGCCGAAATTCAATTTAATTTGTTTTAGCTATGCTTTAAATCTTTCTGACTACCAAGTCGAACCTTAGTTGGAAGTAATTTAATTGATTTCTTATCATTTGCACTTAGAATAAAATTAATTTATCAATTAAAATAAACAGAAAATAAAAATAAAATTATATAAAAATGAAAACTTATTCAAGGGCAGATTTATTCAAAAAAACAATTCTCTTTCTCCTTCTATCTTTTTTTGTTTTTTCAATTTCTCCTAATTTTACCTATGCCGCCAAAGACACTGGCGGACTTGTTCCTTGTGCAGGAGATTCTACTTATGCAAATCGTTGCACCCTTTGTGATTTATTGGTAGGGATAAGAGACATAGTTGCTTGGGGAAAAAATATTTTAATAATTCTTGCGATTTTGGCAATTGTAATTGGAGCCATCATGTATATCATTAGCGCCGGGGACAGTGGTGCAATGGAGTCAGCCAAAAATGTTATCAAGCAAGCTCTCTGGGGCGTGGTAATAGTTCTAGGTGCATGGTTAATTGTGAATACAGTTTTATGGTTATTTGCTAAGAAAGCTGATTTGGGAATAGGGGTCACTAATTGGTATGATTTTCAGTGTGGAAGCTCAGCGACTACTGGAGGAGATGAAATTTATCCAGATACGGAAGTGGGTGGAGGTACTGATGATGATACAACTCCACCATCTGATGGAACTGATGGATGCCCAGATGGACAAAGCCCTAGTGATGATGGTATGAGTTGCGTGCCGGATACTCCTTCGGTGGACGATGAAGATGATGTAGAAGAACCGGCCCCTCTTGATCTTGATAACTATCCATTTTCAGGTATGTCAGAGAGTGAGGCAAGGGCTGAATTGTCTAGATTAAGTAATGGAAAAATTGCTGTGTGGGAATCAAGCCCTGGTGCTACGAATATAAGAGATATGAGAAAATCAAGTATTGATGGAGTAGTAGCATTTCAAAAAGAAGTGGGTCAAAAAGTAACTGTTACAGGCGCAGCGGAAGCTGATGGACCTCATAAGGAGGGGGATTATTCTCATGCCAATGGATACAAGGTGGATATTGATGATACTCCAGCGGTAAATGATTATATCGAAAAAAAATATACTCCTATTGGTTACAGAAAAGATGATGGAGCCAAGCTTTATCAAGATTCAAAAGGGAATGTATATGCTAAAGAAATAGGAAAAAATAGTCATTGGGATGTAACTTATAAATAAATTATAAAGTAATAACGACTAGGATAGTATAAAGCTATCTCTTTAAAAATGATTTTATTCAAAAAAACAATTCTCTTTCTCCTTCTATCTTTTTTTGTTTTTTCAATTTCTCCTAATTTTACCTATGCCGCCAAAGACACTGGCGGACTTGTTCCTTGTGCAGGAGATTCTACTTATGCAAATCGTTGCACCCTTTGTGATTTATTGGTAGGGATAAGAGACATAGTTGCTTGGGGAAAAAATATTTTAATAATTCTTGCGATTTTGGCAATTGTAATTGGAGCCATCATGTATATCATTAGCGCCGGGGACAGTGGTGCAATGGAGTCAGCCAAAAATGTTATCAAGCAAGCTCTCTGGGGCGTGGTAATAGTTCTAGGTGCATGGTTAATTGTGAATACAGTTTTATGGTTATTTGCTAAGAAAGCTGATTTGGGAATAGGGGTCACTAATTGGTATGATTTTCAGTGTGGAGGAGGCGCAGCTCCGCCCACACCTCCAACGCCACCCACGCCACCCACGCCTCCTACTCCGCCAACACCACCTACGCCTCCGACTCCTCCAACGCCAGGAACAATTCCTGAAGCCTGCAAACCTTACGAACAAGCTTTTAATGATGCGTCAGGAGGAGACTCTAATCTTAAATGTTTAATGGTAGGAGTTGCGATGAGTGAAAGTACTTGTAATCCAAATGCCCAAAATGGAAATGGTTGTGGTTTGATGCAAATTGAAGGAGGGGATTGTGAATATTGGAAAAGTCATCCAGAAGAGAGTGTCGCTCACGCAACTCAAATGATCAAAAATAATGCTGCCGCTCTTGAAAAATATAAGTCTACTTTCTCCATTGGTAATAGTATCAACCAAAGTGGAGAAACTGTAACTTATGGCAATAATAAATATGATACTGGAAACGATGACTTGATAGCCTCTTATAATGCGGGAACAGGAAATAGGGCAAATAACGGAAGTGGAAAAAAAGATCCCTTTGTTGTTTCCAGTGATTGCCCAAGTCCGCCGACTCCAGCTTGGCAATGTCATATAAATGCGGGAGAATTTGGAACAGCTACCCAGCCTTATGTGAAAAATGTGCAAGGTTATCAGGATAGTTGTTTGGGAAAATAGTTTAAATAGTTTGTAGCTTGTAGTTAGTAGGTTATATAGGAATATTTTTATGAATCTAAAAAATATAAATTATAATATATTTAATTCATTTTTTATAAAATAACTAAACCCCATATAGCTATAAGATAATATCTACAAACTAAACCCTAACACCTAATAACTAAATCAATATGAAAATAATAGAAACAGCTCAGGCTCAAGTGATGGCCAATGCTCCGACGTTTGCGGAAGTTGGTGGAAATATTTTAAGTTTCATGTTGCGAATTTTTGGATCTCTTGTTATAATAGCACTAGTGATTGTATCTATAATGTATTTTACTGCTGGAGGAAATGAAGACCAGATTAAGTTAGCTAAAAAATATTTCTTGTATTGTATTGTGGGAATATTTGTAGCGTTGGGTGCGATGATTATTCTTTATCAAGTAAGAGATTTGTTGGAATAAAAAAATAAAAATAACCCCAATTAAATATTGCGAATTAAGCAAAATTTAAGGGGGTGAACAAAATTGAAAGGAGGTGAGCTTATGAAAATAAAAATAAAAAAAATAATTTATTCAATTGCTGCTTTGGGATTATTTGCTCCAGCTTTATTATTGGCTTATGCCCCGCCAGCTGACACAACTCTACCAGGAGGAAGCATTACTGACATTGTAAAAAAATTCATGTCTTGGATTTTGGGAATGGTGGGTTTCTTAGGAGTGATAGGATTTGCTATTGCTGGAATTCTTTA
>DNVQ01000030.1 GCA_003507475.1 Candidatus Moraniibacteriota bacterium
ACAATCTTCATGAAAGAAAAAAATTTTGAGTTGTTAATCTTGCCTTCCGTTCCCAATATCAAACAAGTGGTTGAAAAACTTCCTCTTGATATAAAATTTACGAAAGGAATGTTTAAAAATCTGGAAATCATTTTTGCAAACAATGAAATAAAAATTACTCACAAAGGAATTGATTTAAAAAACTTTTCTTTTATTTGGCTATGCTCTGCTTGGAGTTCCAGGGATCTAGCTTATGCGGTCAATCTTTTTTTACAAAGGAATAACATTCCCAGCACCGAAGTTGAAAAGGGAACCTCCAAACTCACCGATCAAATGCTTTTTTCTCTCAACAACATCCCTACTCCAAATACACTTTTTTTGGGAAGTAAAAGTATCGGTAAGTTTATTAGCCAAATCGGAGATACCTGTGGTTATCCTTTGATAATTAAAGATATCCGCGGATCTCGAGGAACAAATTCTGTAAAAGTAAGTAATGCAGAAGAATTAGTTGAAGAAATGGCAAAGCTTCCCAAGCATAAAAAATATATTTTTCAAAAATATATTGAAAATGAATATGATTGGGGAATAATGGTAGCCAATGGAATAGTTGTTTCAGGTGAAAAGAGTTATTCGTGCCAAGGAGAATTCCGAAATAACGCCTGTAATGGAGCTACGGAAACTTTTGTGGAATTATCCGAAATACCGGAAAATATCAAACAAATAGCACTGGATAGCAGTAGAGCTGTCGGACTTTCTTGGTCTAGAACTGATATCATTATTGATAAAAATAATCAACAACCTTTTGTTTTGGAAATTAATCGTCTTCCAGGAATTTCTTCCAGGACCAGCGAAGTTGAAGGGGCTTATAAATTTCTCTCTTCAGAAATAGCTTATTTGTGCAAACGATAATATAAATATCTGCTTGAAATAGTTAAATTAATCGAAAATTTTTCGCATACAAAAAAATTAATAATCCTTATGTCCATAATTTTTAAAGTCTTTTTTCGCGTTTTTAAAAAACTTGCCAAACTGCCTGTCTTTATTTTTCTTTTGCGCCCTAGTCATTTCGTAATGATTGGATTCTTTTTTTAGATTAACATAATTTAGATATTCTCCCTCACTAAGCTCGCCGGATTCTACTGCTGATAAAACCGCGCAAGCAGGCTCATGAAGATGGGTGCAATCGATGTATTTACAATCTTTGGCTAGCTCGATTATTTCTTCAAACAAATTATCTACACCAGCAGACACATCTGTCAGCCCCACTTCCCGCACGCCCGGATTATCAATTACGATTCCGCCCTCTGCCAAAAAATAAATTTCTCGAGCAGTAGTTGTGTGCCTGCCTCTCTCTGAGTGCGCTCCGATTTTGTCAGTTTTGATAAGCTCTTCTCCTAGTAGCTTATTAATAAGCGATGATTTTCCTACGCCAGAAGAACCCAAAAAACAATAAGTTTTTCTTTTAATAATATACTCTTTAAGCTTATCCAACCCTTCGTCGGTTAAATTACTAGTTGGGATAATTTCTGCGTCACCCAGCCTGTTTTTTATTTCCATTAATTTTAAATCCAATTCTTCTTGCGAAATCATATCTATCTTATTGAGAATGACAGTAGCTTCGATTCCTCCATCTCTGGCAATGGCAAAATATCTTTCGATACGATTTAAATTATAATCCCTATCCACCGATTCAACCACAAAAGCCACATCGATATTAGTAGCGATAATTTGAGTTTCATCTTTACCGCTATGTTTTCTCTTTATCACTGTTTTTCTGGGTAAGACACTTTGGATGATGGCTTCTTTTTCTCCCGATTCCGAAACTATCACCCAATCCCCTACCGCCGGATAATCCTCTCGCGACATGGCTTTAAAAATTTGTTTGCCGGTTATTTTGGCCAAATATTCACCTTTGGTATTTTTAATTTTATAGGCTCCTTTGTACTGGGCAATCACCCGCGCAATTTCAAAATCAACCAATCCAAGTTTCTCGCGATTAGTTTGGAAAAATTCATCCCACCCCAAATCTTCAATTGTGATTACTTTTTCTTCCATGTTTAGTATTTTACCACCAACTAATCTAATTTCCTACTTGATATATAAAAATAAAAGATCCAATTGAGGATCATCCTTAACTTACATCTTCCGTTTATTTAATAAAAGCCCCGCAGAAATAGTTATATCCTTGGGGCCCATACCTAGAGCTAACTTAATTTTGTCAATTTATTCAGATAAAAGACCTATGCAAGCATCCTCACTCTCAAACCATCCATTTTCATCGCCAATGCAATTACATAGACAAGTGAATAAATTCTCGTCCCCGGATGTTGCAAAAATAACATCAAGCTCAAAAGGATTTGCTGCGGATTTAGCCGGAAAGATATTCTCAACATGTGCATCCCATCTTTGTCCAGGGAAAATACTGAGGCTTGTTTCTTCTCCAACAATTGGCACCCCAGACCAATCATCTATAATTTTTGAAAATCGCACCTCGCAACAATCAACAATAACAATCCTTTTTTCATTCTTTTGCATGATAATATTACCTCCTCTATTTTTTTCAATGATGTCTGAATTACTAAGATTAATTGAACTGAAACATAACACTAACATGAAAATCATTCCTTGTAAATAACTATCGAGGACGGTCCTCGAGTAATTCCTATCTCTTCTTTCGGTTTCGTATGCTATTTACCAATTTTGTATAAGATGCTATATTACCAGCAATGTTACAATATCCTTCCGTTATTTTTTTTGGATTATTTACCGAAATGTAATATTGATAAAATAAATTATCTCAAAATAAAAAACGTTCTTTGAGAGGAGACTCAATAATGAAAAAATATGCAATCAAACCTGATAAAAGAGAATTGTTATTGGTCATCGGAAAATTGGCAGGTGAAATAGAGCAAACGGTCTATTCCCTGGAAAAAGTGTTACCTCTACTGCAATCGTTGCATTTTCATTTTATGTGCGTTGAGCAGATGAATGAAGCCACAAAAACTTGGGAGAAATTCATTCGATTTGTCTGGCTAGCTGCTAACTGGAAAATTCATTCACTGCCTAAGATAGAAGAGGAAATTTCCAAGATTTCTGTTTCGAAATTTTTGGAAGTTATTTATCATTTTGCGCTAGAAGTGGATCAGGGAATTAAAGATTTGCAATCAACGGCTGAATGGCTCATAGAAAATGCCCATAATGATGAAGAGTATCCATTGGAAGGGGATGAAATTTTAAAATCAATATCAGAAGCTACTCTTGTGGATAGAAAAAATGAATCAGCTAACTATCTGAAATACGCAGAAATGGTTGGTTATTCATCTGAAGCGGAAAGATTTGCCTATGAGTGCTTAGTCCAAGCAAACAATTCAATGGATGTTTTGCGAGAGTTTATTTACTTCATAGAATTGGCAATTGAAAGTTTCGATCCTGCACCACAATCACCAGTGGCAAAAGAAAAACTTCCATTGTTTGAGTTCTGCCCTCATAATTGATTTATTACAAAAGGAATACCTTGCCAGTCGCGATCATTAATTGCGACTGGTTTTTAATTTAGCAAAATGAACAATAAGCAATCTAGTATGTATATAAAAACGATAAAAATATACTAAGCAACCACCCGCGCAATTTCAAAATCAACCAATCCAAGTTTCTTGCGATTAGTTTGGAAAAATTCATCCCACCCCAAATCTTCAATTGTGATTATTTCTGTATTCATATCTGAGATTATATCATATAAACCTTTAGCATTATATTTAAAACAAGAATCAAATCCTCCTCAATTGATTCCATTTATTTTAATAAAAAAACTTCTTCGATTTTTTTTCCTAGAACTTTTGCTATTTCATGAGCCAATTTTAGTGAAGGATTATATTTTCCTTTTTCAATAAACAAAATCGTCTCTCTTCTTACATTAGTTTTTTTAGCGAGATCTTCTTGAGTTAAATTTAATCTGGCTCTTAATTCTTTAATACGATTATCCATATTATTATTTTTTTTCAAGAATAAAATACGATAAACCCTTAACTACCACCCCCGCAATCAACGCCCCGATCAAAAAAGGATCAATTTCCTTGCCCTCACTAATAAGCGCCTGGTAAATAATGCCTGCAGTTAAAACCGCAACCATAACCCAAGAAGCATTTCTTTCTGCAACAGCTTCAAATTGTATTTCAAGCTCATCCTTTTTAATTTGAGTTATAATTCTTAAAATATCCAAAACAAAAATTCCTACCATCAAAGCTGAGATTATATTCTTAACCTGCTCATTGCCAAAATTTATTTTCTGCACAATCATCACTGCTCCGATAAATCCTCCGACATAAACCCACCCCTGCCAAGTTCTTGGAGTAAGCCCCCAACCGCCATATTTTCTTTTTTGAAACCATTGTGCTTTTGCAAACATTTTTTTATTTATTAATTGTTAGATTATTATAACTTTATGTTATATAAACATAACATTATTGTCAAGTGCCAAAAGAGATAAATTGAGACTATCGTCAGTTTATCCCTATTTACTAGCTCAAAATTGGTTATAATAACTATTTACCAATCTTCCAGAGAGAATTGGTAAATATGAAAACGATAAAAACATATTGACAAACGATAAAGAATGAAATACTATACAAATATAAATAATTAATATTACTTTTTATGAAACAAGGATCAACATTGTTTTTGAAGGGAGTTGTTACTTTAATTGGAGCAGCGGTTCTGGCTATATGTATTTT
>DNVQ01000013.1 GCA_003507475.1 Candidatus Moraniibacteriota bacterium
TGTTATCTTTTGTTGATTCAGGGCTCATTTTTGTTCCTCCATGTCTATTGATGGGTTGAAGAGCTATTGTTTCAGTTGAATTTATCAACTTATAATATAAGCATATTTTTGACCATTTGTCAATTTTTTTTGGCTTGAATTGGAAGATGAATTTATGAGTCTTTGCGAGGCGGTACTCCGCCGTGGCAATTGGATTTGTGTTTGATGGGTATTTAAAGAATATAATTATCTAATAGCGCTCCCTCTCCCTCTGGGAGAGGGTTGGGGTGAGGGCTAATTAACTATTTAAAGCCCTCATCCGCCTTCGGCACCTTCTCCCAAAAGGAGAAGGAGGTATTTGATCGGGATTTGAAAGGTATTTTCATTAAACTTGTAATGCACACCGGGAGATTGCCATGAGATTACCCTCTGTTAATATGTTAAAATGCTAACGTGCTAATATGAATAATCGCTTGACAAAAAAAATAAAAAATATATACTAACATTGTATGAAAAACTTAACTGCAAAAACAATTAAAATGATTTTGGTGGTCCTACTGATACAGGGAGGCCAATTTGTTTTTGCGGGTAAAAAAATATAAATTCAAAAAACTTTACCAATAAAAACAAACTGACCTCCTAAACCGGGGTCAGTTTTTAGTTCATTGTCAATTGTTGCGTATTTTTCGCTAAACATTCATCATTTATAATTTAAAAAGGAATTTCCAATGATAACACACATGAGTGAAGTAACAGAAATAGTTATTGATCCGAAGAAGATTGAAATAGATGCGGAATTGAAAAAAGAGATCTTATCTTTAGTGGGGTATTTTCCTAAAAGCTCTGCTGTTGTTGTGAAAAAATCAAAAGGAGGGAGATTATCTCAACATATGAAGCCTTGTTCGCTGAGCGCCTATGATGTGAATGGGAGGATTATAAATACCAGATGCATAGGAGCTTTCGCTGGCAATAATACCATTGAAGTTTATGTAGTGTGTTGGGATTCAGATGGTAAAAATCTTGTTGTTATGGAATATGATGGAAAGGATTTATTTCCCGAATCTACAAGTGTTAATTAATATAAGGAGAGAAAAATGGAAATAGAGACAGGGGCATCGAAGTTTCGGCGATTGCATGAAAAATTTCCCAATAGAAGAAAGCATGATTTATTTATTTTTTTTGAGGGAGATATTGCCATTATCAAATCTTATCTTGGCGACTGGGTGCTAGTTTGTAAGATTTTTGCTCAGAATATGGAAGCAGCTATCAGGACTGTCGCTCATGACTGGAAAGATGGTTTTAAGAGAAAATATTATACTTGTAACCGTGTTAAGGGAACAAGCCGCTGTATGAATAAGATAAGCAATGGCAACTGTCCTAAGAGAAAAGGTATTCCTTGTAGGTGTAGAAATTTTTCATCATTAACATGTGATTAACTATAAGGAGAAATTCATGGAAAGATTAACTGGAGTTTCAGGCAATATTCGCGTGGGAAAAGGCGTTGCCCCAGTATGTTTCAACGGTGGAGTTGGAGAAGGGAATTGTCTTGGAATGATAAAACATGGAACATGTCCAGCGCTTAGGTCTGATTCTAAACGCGGGAAATTCCCAGAATGCCAAGATTTTATAGATAAACGTCTAGATAAACCCAATCAGCATAACAGCGAGAATTAACAAATATGCGACAATCGAGCTCTGTATTAAGTTAGTACTACTTAATACAGAGCCCATCTTTTTAGTTTGTAATTTAATAAAATTTAAATTGCAAGTTGAAATGGATGAGGATAATAATTATGAACAATACATTTATAAAAACAATTTGGATGATTAAAGTCTTGCTAAAAACCAGCGAGCGGGCTTATTTTTGGGGGTAAAAATAATTTTTTATAAAAAAAGTTACCAATAAAAATAAGCCAGCTCTAATCAAGTTGGCTTTTTGTTAGCAGTTCATTTCTAAAGAAGAGCATGTTTACAAAAAGGGAGATTTTATGGAAAAGAAAGACATATCCTCAATAGAAGTCGGAATGAAAGAGTTTTCTCAAATTGTAAATAGAAATGGAGGATTTGGAGAGAATGAAAATCTCAAGATTAGCTTGAGAGATGACACAGCCACATTTAAAGCACAAGTCGGCAAAAAAATTGTTTGCTATGTGTTTGAGAAAGGAGGTATGAGTAACTGCAATGGATAACAATATCCTGAATCGAGCTCGCTCTATGATAAATCATCGCATTTATCATAGAGCTTTTACTTTTATTGTAGAGATGCGATTCATCGCGTCTCAAAGATAGACACGATAAATCGTGTCTCTACAATTTGACATAAATTAAATTGTAACTTAGAATGAATGAGTAAAAATATTTTATTTATGAATAATCAATTAGCAAAAAATTTGTTTTATAGCTTTTACTTCTGGTTTATGCCGAGAGGTCGCTTTGTTTTTGCTAAGAAATATATAAATTAAACTTTTCTTGATAAAAATAAGCCGACCTCTCGCGAGGCCGGTTTTTTAGTTCTTTAATAATCCAAAAATCAATCAGAATTTAATTGTTTGTTCAAGTATTTTTCATACATCAATACGTCAATGTATTGATTGTGAAAATACATTTGTATAAAAAAAGATTTACCTTGTAAAAAGCGTGATAAAAATCACACATAACATCAATCAAGATGGAGGAAGAACATGGGAAAGATATTATTAGCAGCACCGCCAAAGAAGATATTTTTAACAGCCACAGATAAACGGAATCGTTTTAGTTGTTTGATGCCAATTTTTATTGAGCAATTAGACAATCATTTGGATATAAAAATTTCTGAGAATTCTCTTAATTCAGAAATTATTATATTAATATCTGAAATGATTGAATGCCTCAAGAGAGTTTTTGAGAAAGCATCAATGGGATTGGAATTTTCAAGCGATAATCCTACCTTTCAAGAATTAATAGATTATTTAAGATTCTATAAAGATGGCCCCATTCTTATTGCAGGGCCAGAGGCTTTGACCTATATTAATTTCAGACTGGAAAAGCTCATCAGACTTTTCGATTGATTTTTGAAGTAACGTGCGGAAGTGAACCAATTGGTTCACTTCCGTATTTTTTATTTGTGTTATTTATATTTTTACCATTCTCTAACCAAATGTCCTGATGGAATGTGGCGAGTAAAGTTGAGAGGGTATTATTGCTATTAATAAATGGGACTCATTTGGTTATTTTTGTCATTTGATAATTGGAAATTGAATCAAAATTCAAAATTTTAAATTCAAAATTAACATTTAAGAGCCTCCTTGCTAAACCTTATTTTTTGATATAAAATACGTTTTAGAGATTTAAAAATAATAAATAAAAAATAATTAGACTCTCGAAGTGGGGCTGATTTCTTTTTTGTTAAGATTTTATGAAGGTAGTTTTATTAGAAAACGTCAAAAAATTAGGTAAAGTGGGGGATGTAGTGAATGTTTCAGACGGCTATGCAGCTAATTTTTTATTTCCTAGAAAATTGGCTCAAGTGGCTACGCCTGATATCCTAAAAAGAGTGGAACAAATTAAAGTTAATAAAGCAAAGAGCGAAAAAGAAGAAATGAATAAATTGACTGAACTTTCCAGAAGTATTAAAGATGAGAAGATTGTTATTTCTGCCAAAGCTAAAGGAGAAAAACTTTTTGGCTCAATTGATGCAGGAGCTATCGCAAAAGAAATAAAAAATCAATTGGGGATTGAAATCGGCAGGGAGAATATAAAACTGGAATCTCCCATAAAAGAAATAGGGGAGAAAAAAATTAATATAGAATTTTTAAAAAATATCAAAACCAATATCATTGTTGAGGTGAGGGAGGAGAAATAATTTTTTCGTAGTTTTAATTTTTTTGTAAATAAATTTTATTTGAATATAATATGAAAAATAACAAGAAGTATATTTTTGTGTTGGGTGGAGTTATGAGTGGAATTGGAAAGGGAATTGCGACATCATCATTGGGGGCGATTTTAAAAGCTAGGGGCTATAAACCAACGGCTATAAAGATTGATCCTTATGTAAATGTGGATGCGGGAACCATGAATCCAACCGAACACGGAGAAGTTTTTGTTATGGATTGCGGACTGGAAACCGATCAGGATATGGGAAATTATGAAAGATTTATGGAGATAAATCTTCCTGGTGAGAATTACATGACGACCGGAAGTATTTATCAAAAAGTTATTAATCGAGAAAGAAATTTGGAATACAAAGGAAAATGCGTGCAAATAATTCCTCATATTACCGATGAAGTGATTCGCACAATTAAGAATGCAGCCAAGAATAATGAAGCAGATATAGTTTTGACTGAAATTGGGGGAACAATTGGGGATTATGAAAATATGCTTTTTATGGAGGCGGCTCGCCAGATGAAATTAAAACATCCCAAAGATGTGGTATTTGTAATGATTACTTATTTGCCTTATCCGCCAAAAGTGGGAGAAATGAAAACCAAGCCTACTCAGCAAGCTGTGAGGGAATTGAATGCTAATGGAATTAATCCTGATATAATCATCGCTAGAAGCGAAGTGGAGATTGATAAAAAAAGAAAAGAAAAAATTGCTCTTTTTTGCAATGTGAATGAAAAAGATATTATTTCTGCTCCGGATATTGATACTGTTTATGAAGTGCCGATTAATTTTGAACGTGATGATTTGAGCAGAAGAATTTTAAAGAAATTGGAATTGCCAACCAAAAAAACTGATCTTAAGAAATGGTATAACTTGGTTGATAATATTAAGAAATCAGAAAAAGCGGTTAAAATTGGAATTGTGGGAAAATATTTTGGAACAGGAGAGTTTATGCTGGGAGATTCATATATTAGCGTTATTGAGGCTGTAAAACATGCTTGCTACAAAGCCAAGGTAAAGCCCCAAATTGAATGGTTTAACAGCGAAGAATTTGAGAAAAAAGGAGTAGATATGAATAAATTGAGAGAATATGACGGAATTGTCGTGCCGGGAGGTTTTGGTTCAAGAGGGATTGAAGGAAAAATCAATGTGATTCGATATTGCCGAGAAAATAAAATTCCATTTTTAGGACTTTGTTACGGTATGCAATTGGCGGTGATTGAATTTGCCAGAAATGTCTTAAAATTAAAAGATGCGCATACTTCAGAAATTGATCGAAAAAGTAAAAATTTAATAATTGATATCATGCCCGAACAGAAAAAAAATCTGGAGGATAGAAATTATGGTGCCACTATGCGCTTGGGTGCTTATCCAGCTTTTCTTTCCAGAGATACTATTGCTTACAAGGCTTACGGCAAAAAAGAAATTTCTGAGCGCCATAGACATCGTTGGGAAGTTAATCCCGATTATATTGAAAGAATTGAAAAAGGGGGATTGGTATTTTCTGGCAAATCAGCCGATGGAAGATTGATGGAGATTGCGGAACTTCCCAAAAGCGAGCATCCTTTTTTCTTGGGTACTCAATTTCATCCAGAATTTAAATCTACTCCACTTAGCTCTCATCCTCTTTTCTTTGAATTTATAAAAGCAGCTCGGGATAAATAGAATATTCTATCGATTTAATCTGAATTTATTTTTGAGTTGATAACGTTAAATAAATTTCGTGTCATCAGTCAAAGAGTAATCTGTCATCAGGAAATAAACGTAGTTATTTGATGCACGATGATCGTTGACTGATGACTGACTGCGTAAATTAAAAAACAGGAAAATTTGAAATTTCCTGTTTTTGTATAGTATTGGAGATTATTTTTTCTCTTCAGGGATAACGCTCACAAATCTTCTCTTATCAAGTTTGCCGGTAAAAGCTTTTACTTTTTTCTTGCTAAACTGTACAATACCATTAGTAAGAGCATACAATGTGTCATCTCCTCCACGACCCACATTTTTTCCTGGGTGAAATTTAGTTCCTGTTTGGCGGATAATGATATTTCCAGTATTTATTTTTTCACTACCGAAAATCTTAACTCCTCGTCTTTTTGATATCGAATCACGACCAAGTTGAGTAGATCCACCAGCTTTACGATGTGCCATAAGTATTTATTTAAAATTTACAATATTTAAACTAACAAGAGTTAGTATATCAAATTTTATGAATATGTCAACCAGAAAATGGAAAAAATTGGAAAAATTAAGGATTTTTTGGGAAAAATATGAAAGAAGGGTTGTTTTAGCTATAGGTTTTATTTCGGTAGCTGTTATTTCTTTTGAAGTAGGAGTTTTACAGGGAAACAAGCTTGATCAGAAGACTTTAGTGATAGAAAAGGTTCCGACAGAAATTGCATTAGCTAGTGCAAAAGTTCAGGAAGCAAGCGTTTTGGGGGTTGAAAGCAAAAAAGATTCTAAAGTGGAAAGCACTGCTTCAACTGGGGAATGCTTGTTTGTGGGAAGCAAAAATTCAAATAAATATCATAAGCCTGATTGCCGTTGGGCCAAAAATATAAAAGCGGAAAATCTTGTTTGTTTTAAGAATGAAGAAGAGGCTAAGAATAAGGGATATGTGGGGGATAAGGGATGCATTAAATAAATTTCCAATTTCCAATAACCAATTTCCAATAAATGACTTAATCTTCAATTATTAAATTTTAAAAATATCTTGTTCGTAAATTCGTATAGATTCGTAATTCGTAGAGAATGTCGTTTGACAAACTTTCCCATATAACTTATAATTCAATTGAAACGCTTACACACAGTGTCGTTTCGATAATTAGTAAGAAAAAAAAGTATGTCAGAAACAATAGACGCAGGGTTTATTGAACAAGTGGTGAAAATGCTTGTTGATAATCCAGATGCAGTAAAAGTAGAGAGAAAGGTTGATGAAATGGGTGTTCTTATTAGTTTGGATGTTGATCCAAAAGATATGGGAATAGTCATTGGTCGCGAGGGACAAACAGCTAAGGCGCTTAGAACTTTGCTAAGAGTTATCGGAGCAAAAAACAACGCTCGTGTAAATCTAAAAATCAATGAACCAGAAGGATCTGAAAGAGCTATGAGAAATCAAGCTTCAGCTACTCCAGAAAAGAAAAGTATTGATGATGTAGTTGGTGAGATTGAAAAAATGTAATTTGATCGATCACTTTGAAAACCACTCC